>NZ_JBHXTL010000307.1:0-1121 GCF_042677365.1 Kitasatospora sp. NPDC127116 | reverse complement strand
AACCCGACCAGCTCGTCCAACGCCTGGTCCGAACGCCCCGCCACCACCGTCCCGATCGGAACATCCGTCCCCGCACCCAGCCGCGACAGCAGAGCAGCCAGCGCCGCATGCAGCACCATGAACAGAGTGACCCCGTGGCGGCGCGCCAACGCGTCCAGTTCGGCATGCAGTTGGGCGTCGAGATGGAACTCCAGCAGCTCGCCGTCATGCGACGCGGCGGCAGGGCGGGGCCGGTCGAACGGCAAGGCCATCTCCTGCGGCAGTTCACCCAGCAGATCGCGCCAGTACGTCAGCTGCTCGTCGAGAATCTCGCCGAGCTGGTTGTGCTGCCAGAGGGTGTAGTCGGCGTACTGGACCGCCAGCGGCTCCCAGAGCGGCACGGAACCGGCCAGCCGGGCCCGGTAGGCCGAGGCGATACCCGACCAGAGCGGACCGGAGGACCAACCGTCACTCGCGATGTGGTGCAAGGTCAGGACGAGGACGGACTCTCCCTCGCCGAGCGTGAACAGCGCCACGCGGAGCGGCAGTTCGGTCGAGAGACTGAAGAGGCCGAAGGCCTCCGCATTGATCCGCTCCGCCAGCTCCTCCTCCGCGCACGGCTCGACCGTGAACGGAACCCGGGCGTCCTCGACCGGCAGAATCAGCTGCCGGGGCTGACCACCGACCGTCGGATAGACCGTACGCAGGGCCTCGTGCCGGGCGACGACGTCGCCGATCGCGCCGCGCAGGGCCTCGACGTCCACCGTGCCGTGCAGGCGGAACGCGAAGGGACTGTTGTAGGTGGCGGAGGCGCCTTCGAGCTGGTCCAGGAACCACAACCGCTGCTGGGCGAACGACAGCGGCAGCACCTCCGGCCGCGTTCCGGCCCGCAGCGCGGGTCGGGCCGGGCCACCGTCCTTCAGCTTCTCCACGACCCCGACCACGGTCGGGTTGCGGAACAGATCACGGATGCCCAACTCGGCGTTCAGGGTCGTACGGATCCGGCTGATCAACCGCGTCGCGAGAAGCGAATGACCACCCAGAGCAAAGAAGTTGTCGTCGATCCCCACCGACGGAACATCGAGCACCTCGGCGAAGAACGCGCACAGGATCTCCTCCTGCGCCGTCCGAGGACCACGATG
>NZ_JBHXTL010000306.1:0-1157 GCF_042677365.1 Kitasatospora sp. NPDC127116 | reverse complement strand
GCTCGGGCGGAAGGGCTCGGGTCAGTAGACGCTGACGTTGTACGCGGAGAGCGCCGCGTTGACCGGCTGGTAGAAGGTCGTCCCGCCGGAGGTGCAGTCGCCGCTGCCGCCCGAGGTGAGGCCGAGCGCCTTGGCGCCGTCGTACAGCGGGCCGCCCGAGTCGCCGGCCTCGGCGCAGACGTTGGTCTGGATCAGGCCGCGGACGGTGCTGCCGTCGCTGTAGCGCACGGTGGCGTTGAGCCCGGTGACGGTGCCGCCGTGGGTGCCGGTGGTCGAGCCGGTGCGCTTCACCGCCTCGCCGACGACGGCGTTCGGGGCGGAGGAGAAGCCGCCCGGGTGGCTGAGGGCGCTGTTGTCGTAGCGGACCAGCGCGTAGTCGTGGCCGGGGAAGGTCGAGCCGATGGTGGGGCCGATCAGGGTGCTGTGGGCGACGTCGGTGTACCAGTTGGCCGCGACGTTGCCGCAGTGCCCGGCGGTGAGGAAGTAGTAGGTGCTGCCGCTCACCACGTTGAAGCCGAGCGAGCAGCGGTACTCGCCGCCGTAGATGGCGTCGCCGGCCGCGAGCAGCGGGGTGAACACGCCGGGGACGCGGTGGACGTCGAGGTTGGGCGCGGAGGGGCCGGCGGCCTTCATCAGCCGGGCGAGCGAGGACGGGGAGACGGTGCTGTCGGCGGTCACCACGACGCGCCCGGCGGCTTCGTCGACGTACCAGGCCGTGCCGTCGACCTCGGCGTTCAGAATGGCGTCGCTGATCGCCGAGAGCTGTTCCGGTTCGGCGGTGCGGGTGGGAGCGGCGGCGGCGCCCGGCGCGGCGACCGCGGTCGCGGTCAGCAGGCCGAGGGCCGCGGCGAGCAGGCGGGTGCGGCGCGTGCTGCCGGTGCGGGGCGTGCTGCCGGTGCGGGGCGTGGTGCGCGTGGTCCTCACCGATCTCCTCCTGAGGGGGTGACGGCCCTGAGGGTTGGGGCCGTGAAGCGCGGTCAGGGGATGGGCGGACCCCGGTCGTTGCTCTCCGGAAGCACGGCGGATGATCAGCTCCTGATCGGCGCTGACCGGAAGTATGAGGAAACGGACCGTTCGGTACAAGCTTCCCGAGGGGGTGTCGGTGTAGGAGCCGTGGGGCGGCCCGACCCATGTCTTTGGGGTCAGGCGGCGGTGCG
>NZ_JBHXTL010000305.1:0-1208 GCF_042677365.1 Kitasatospora sp. NPDC127116 | reverse complement strand
CGGGCTTCTTCTCATTACTTTCCTTCCGTGGGGCGCCCTGCCCCCCCTCCTGGTATTGTGGTTGGTGCCCACTTCCCGCACTGGGGGTCAGGGGGTGGGGGTGAGGGGGCGGCCTTCGGGGGTGAGGGCGATGGCCCAGAGGCCGTGGGTGGCGGGGTGGAGGGGGGTGGGGGCCCGGCGGGCGAGCTGGTGGTCGAGGTAGGTGACGGTGTCCTGGTGGTTGACGGCGTTCCAGGCGTGCGGGCGGCCGTAGGCGTCGAGGGTGAGGAGTAGCGCCTGGGAGCCGTGGCCGGCGCGGCGGAGGTCCTCGGCGAGGCGGTCGAAGGCCCGGCCGCCGTCGCCCAGGTCCCGGAAGGGGGAGCCGAGTTCGCGTTCGGCGCGGTCCCGGCCGCCGCGTTCGCCGGCGTCGCCGTCGGTGGGGATGCGCGGGGCCGCGCAGGTCGGGCGGCCGGTGTGGCACTCGACCGCCGAGAGGGCGATCTCCAGGCTGTTGTTGGCCCGGCCCGGTTCGCGGTAGCCGCCGTCGTTGACGGCCTCCGCCCAGCCGCCGGCCGCCGGGTCGGGGTGGCGGACGGGCAGGCCGTCCTCGTCCCGGGGCGCGCGGCGTTCGAGTTCGGCCTGGTGCTGCGGGTCGACCGGCGCGAGCCCGCCCGGCAGGCCGTACGGACGGCTGTCGGCGATGCCGCGCAGCCGGACCACCGGGTCGTCCGGCCGGGCTCCGCGCCGTGCGCGCAGGGCGAGTTGGAGGGCCATCGCGTGGGCGGTCGCGACCGGGACCGCGCCCCAGGCGAGGGTCGGGTCGGCGAGTCCCGCCGCGTTCTCCCGCCTCCGGGCCTCCACCGGGTGGGTTTCGGGCCGGCCGATCACCGGGGTGGTCCCGACGATCGGGGGTGCGGCCGGGGGTGGCGGCGCGGCGTGGACGGGCGGCGGTCCGACGACCGGGTGCGGTGCCGCACCGGCCGGGGTCCGGGCCACCGGCGCGCCGGGCTGCGGCCCGCCGACGGCCGACCCGCCGCCCGCCCCGACACCGCTGCCGAACGGCGCCGCCACGTTCACGGGCCCGCCGGCGGCGCCCGCCAGCGGCCCGGGCCCGACGGTGCCGACGGGCCCGGCCGGTCCGGCCGGCTGGTACCCGCCGTACACCGGAGTCCCGAACTGCCCGGGCACTGCGACCGGCCGGACCGGCGGAGGAGCGTCCGGCGCCGGTC
>NZ_JBHXTL010000304.1:0-1216 GCF_042677365.1 Kitasatospora sp. NPDC127116 | reverse complement strand
TCCGCCGCGAACGGAGCGATCTTCGCCTCGGCCAGCGAACGCACCGCCTCACGGAGCATCCCGTGCTCCTCGGAGATCCGGAAGAGATCGAAGTCCTGGCTCATGATCGCCACTCCTGTTTCACGACGGTACTCAGTACCCTTCATTATGCATGCGCGCGGCAAAAAGGGAACTCAGTGCCTTCCCTTCGCGGTACTGAGTTCCCTATCCTTTTCGTGCCGAACTTCTGCCGAACTTCTGCCGAACGAGCCGGTCCGAGCGCAGGGAGATGACAGCGTGATCCACTCAGCCATCGATGCCGACACCCGCAGCACGACGCTGTACTTCCAGCGCTGCACGTGGTGCAACAACCCGACCTTCCAGCGGCTGCTCTGCCCCACCTGCGGATCCACCGACCTCAGGCTGGAGCCCAGCGAGGGCACCGGCGTGGTGCGGCGCTGCGCGGTCGAACAGGCCCGGACGCCGCTGGTCCGTCAGAAGTCCCTGATCCGCATGGCGGAGGGCTTCGACGTCTGGTGCATCGTGGACGGGATGCGCAGCACCGTGCCGGTCGGCACCCGGGTGCGGCTGCTCCCCTCCCCCGACTCCGACCAGCCGGAACTGCGGCTGCTGCCGATGGAGCCGCCACCACCGGTGCAGGACACCGAGCCGCGCCCGCTGCCGCCCGCCCAGGGCGGCTTCACCCAGCACCTCGCCACCCAGCACCTCGCGGCCTTCGTCGCGGAGTGATCCGCCGGGGGACCGTGCGGCGGGCGGGGCGGACGGCGCGCCCGGGGCGCTGCCGGAGAACGACGGAGAACGACGGAGGGCGTGGCACCGAGTGGCACGCGGGGCCCCGGCCCCCGCTGTCGTCCGGGGATCAGGCCTTGCGGGCCTTCACCTCGGCGGTGAGCTGCGGCAGCACCTCGAAGAGGTCGCCGACCACGCCGTAGTCGGCGAGCTCGAAGATCGGGGCCTCGGAGTCCTTGTTGACGGCCACGATGGTCTTCGAGGTCTGCATGCCGGCCCGGTGCTGGATCGCGCCGGAGATGCCGTTGGCCACGTACAGCTGCGGGGAGACCTGCTTGCCGGTCTGGCCGACCTGGCTGCTGTGCGGGTACCAGCCGGCGTCCACGGCGGCACGCGAGGCGCCGACGGCCGCGCCCAGCGCGTCCGCGAGCTCCTCGACCACGCCGAAGCCCTCGGCGGCACCGACGCCGCGGCCGCCGGAGACCAC
>NZ_JBHXTL010000303.1:0-1291 GCF_042677365.1 Kitasatospora sp. NPDC127116 | reverse complement strand
GGCCAGCATCGGCGTGGCGACCACCGAGGACAGCGTGGACGCGACCGAGCTGCTCACCCACGCCGACCTCGCGCTCTACTCCGCCAAGGCGGCCGGCCGCCGTCAGTGGCGCCACTACCGGCCGGCCCTGCAGACCGGGATGGTGGAGCGGCACGAGCTGAACGAGCACCTCGACTCGGCGATCGCGGAATCGGCCTTCCAGCTGTACTACCAGCCGATCGTCGACCTGCGCTCGGGGGACCTGGTCGCCTTCGAGGCGCTGGTCCGCTGGCCGCACGACCGCCGCGGCATGGTGCTGCCCGACGAGTTCATCGCCCTGGCCGAGGAGAGCGGCCAGATCGTCCCGCTCGGCGCCTGGGTGCTGGAGCGCGCCGCCCAGGAGGTCGCGGCCTGGCACGCCGCGAGTTCGGCGGTCCGCTCCGCCGCCGGCCGGCCGCCGCTGCGGGTCAACGTCAACGTCTCGGCCCGGCAGTTCCGCGACGCCGGGTTCGTGGACGTGGTCCGCCGGGCCCTGGCCACCACCGGCATCGACCCGCACACGCTGGTGCTGGAGCTGACCGAGTCCGTACTGATGCGCCGCGACGACCGCATCCACGCCGACATGGCCACCCTGTCCGGCCTCGGCGTCGGCATCGCCATCGACGACTTCGGCACCGGCTACTCCTCGCTGTCCTACCTGCGCGAGTTCCCGATCTCCCTGCTCAAGATCGACAAGTCCTTCATCGACGGCCTCGGCCACTCGCCCCAGCAGTACGCCCTGGTCGAGGGCATCACCCGGATCGCCGACACCCTCGGCGTCCAGGTGATCGCCGAGGGCATCGAGCACGCCGACCAGCGCGACCTGCTCGCCGCCATGGGCTGCCCGCTCGGCCAGGGGTACCTCTTCGCCCACCCCATGGACTCGCCGCAGGCCCGCGCCCTGGTCCGGCGGACCTCCTACGAACCCGCCTGAACGGCGGCCCGCCCCCGCTACTCCTTGCGCAGCGCGTGCGACAGCACCGTGAGCAGCGCCAGCGTGGGCCTCGCGTGCCCGGCCTCGACGGCCCGGACGTCGGCCTCCGGGAGGCCCGCCCGGGCGGCGAGGTCGCCGAGGGTGAGGCCGAGGTCGCCGCGGCGGGCACGGACGGCGCGGGCCAGGGCCTCGGCCGGGTCGCCGTCCGGATGGGCGGGGAAGTCCTCGATCAGGGGGCGCGCCAGATCCACCGAACTCTCCTCATCGGCCTGCGGGGCGCACAGTCTGGCACGCGATCAGCGGACGGGGACCCCAAGCGGAGGTCAAGGTTCCTTGACC
>NZ_JBHXTL010000302.1:0-1336 GCF_042677365.1 Kitasatospora sp. NPDC127116 | reverse complement strand
GGGCGTGCTTGGGCGCCCCCTCGTCCCTGCCGCGCAGCGGGGCGGGCTGGGGGGGCCCCCCCCCCGGCGCGGCGCGGACCACCGCTTGGTCGCGGACCACTGCCGCGGCTCAGACCACCGTCACCGGGTGGGCCACCACCGCACCGAACAGGTAGCCCTCCCGGTTGAACACCGCCCGCTCGGGCTGGGTGTTGCCCCGGCGGTCCGTGGCGCGGGCGCGCAGCTCGTACCGACCGGGCCGTTCGGGGCGCCAGTCGAAGCTCCAGCGCGTCCACCCGTCGGCCCGCGGCTCGTCGCGCAGTTCGGCGCGCCGCCAGGTCCGGCCGCCGTCGGCACTCACCTCGACCCGGCGCACCGCCGCCGCCCCGGACCACGAGCGCCCGTGCAGCCGGTGCTCGCGCCCCGCCGCCAGCCGCGCACCGGCGGCCAGCTCGAAGGCGCTCTTGACCACCTGCTCGGTGAGCGGGTCGCCGCCGCCCGGCGGGTACTCCGGGCCGAACATCCGGTAGAAGTCGGTGTTCCACGGCGAGTACAGCCGGTGGTCGGCGACCTCCACGCTGCCCACCCACTTGATCGAGGCGATGCCCACCCAGCCGGGCACCACCAGCCGGGCCGGGGCGCCGTGGTCCGGGGTCAGCGGCTCGCCGTTCATCTCGTACGCGAGCAGCACGTCGTCCAGCGCCTTGGCGATCGGCAGCGGGCGGCGCACCGGTCCGTAGTTGGTGCCGCCGGCGACGAAGTCCGGGTCCAGGCCGGTGGGCAGCACGTCCACCGCCGCCCCGGTCAGCCCCGCGGCCCGCAGCACCTCGGCCAGCCGGACGCCGCGCCAGCTCGCCGAGCCGATGCCGCCGAGGGTCCACGGCGTACCCGGGACGGGCTGGTTCTGCTGGCCGGGGTAGTAGCTGCGGGCGTTGCCGGCGCACTCGATCAGCGCGCTGATCCGGGTGGACGGCAGCTCCCGCAGGTCGTCCAGGCCGAACTCGACCGGGCGCCCGGCCGTCGGGGCACCGCGCAGGCCGCTGCCGAAGAGCCTGAGGCGCCAGGTGCCGGGGTCGATCAGCGGGGTGCTGGTGTGGTTGCGGACGAAGAACCGCTCCACCGGCACGTGCCGGTGGACGGCGGCACGGCCGTCGGCGTCGCGGAAGGCGTCCCAGCGCGTCTCGGCGTTGGTGCCGCGCGGCACGAACCACTCGGCGGGCAGCGGTTTGACGATCCCGGGCACGGGCCCGGGCAGGGAACCGGGCCCGGGCAGGGGGCCGGGCGCGGGCACCTCCTCGGGCACGGGCCCGGGCAGGGAACCGGGCCCGGGCAGGGGGCCGGGCGCGGGCACCTCCTC
>NZ_JBHXTL010000300.1:0-1430 GCF_042677365.1 Kitasatospora sp. NPDC127116 | reverse complement strand
CCACCGATATATACACTCCATAAATCGTCGGCTGCGTATGTTGTTTATAAGACACAGGCGCAGATCTGGGCCAAACCCCAACGCGCCACTGCTGCGGAGACATGCCGGTGGGGTCGTTCCGGACACCGGAACGACCCCTCCCACCTGCGAGGACCTGCGACGGTCCGCTACAGCAGGCCGTCCCAGAACTGCTCCAGCAGCACGGCCCACCAGGTGTCCGCGTTCTGCAGGGCCGCCGGGTCGATCGCGGCGAGCTGGGCCTGGAAGTCGGTCGTCCAGCGACCGGCCTGGTCCGGGGTCAGCCCGTACCGCAGCCGCCACATCCGGCCCAGCAGGGCCATCGAGCGGACGAACTCCGGTACACCGCTGTTGACGAACCGGGGCGGCTGACCGGTTCCATCGATGTCCACGGCCACCACGTGCGCGGTGCCGTACTGGACGCACAGCTGCCGTCCGTAGTCGTTGCCCAGCACCAGGTAGCCGCCGAAGTCCGGGCCCGCGGCCAGGCCGCGCTCGGCGGCCAGCTCGGCGAGCGTCGGGATCGGGCGGCCCTCCTGCGCCTGCGCCCAGAAGAACGGCCCGAAGTCGCGCGGCAGCCCGGCCCACATCAGGGTCTGGGACACCGGCTCGGGCACGCCCTGGCGGGAGACGGCGCGCTGCTCGTACCGGAACAGGTTCTGCCCGAAGGCGGCGCCGGTCTCCTGGGCGAGCTGCTGCGGCGGGAGCGGCGGCAGCGCCTGGACCGTCCCGGGCGCGGGCGGCGGCACCCGGAACGGGCGGACCCGCTGGGCGCCGGACGCCAGCTGGTGCAGCTCGTCCAGGTGGTCGAGCAGCTCGGCCATCCCGGCCTGCCGGGACGCGTGGTCGCGGCCGTACGGGGCGGTGTGGGTGAGCCGGACGTTCGGCCAGGACGCGGCGATCATGCGGTTGCAGTAGCCGCCCGGCAGGTCGCACGACTCCAGCTCGGTGTAGAGCTCCAGCACCTGCTCCGGCGGCACGTTGAGCCGGCGCAGGTCCTGCAGGATCTTCCACTCCGGGTGCGGGGTGCCGGGCTCGCTGCGGTGCAGCAGCTTCTGCTCCGAGCCGTCCGGGCCCCGGTAGCTGAGCGCGGCGAAGTACCCCGGGCCGACCGCGGGCACCCCCGGGGGCACCGGCGCGGCCTGCGGCGAACCGGGCACCGCCGGCGGGACGACCCCCGCGGCACCGCCCGTGTTCGGGTAGCCGTAGCCGGCCGCGGGCGCGGCGGGGGCCGCCGGGCCGCCGGGCGGCGGCGGGACGGCGGGACCGCCGGACGGCGGGGTGCCCGGGTCCGCCGGACCGCCCAGCAGCGCCGGGTCGATCGCGCCCGCCAGCTGGGTCGCCTCGTACGCCGTACCGGAGGCGGGCGGGCCGGCGGACGGCGCGCCCTGCGGGGCCGGCGGGGCCTCGCC
>NZ_JBHXTL010000299.1:0-1628 GCF_042677365.1 Kitasatospora sp. NPDC127116 | reverse complement strand
CTCCCCGGGGGCTCCCCGCGCCCCCTGGTGGGCCCCATTGTGCGGCGGCGTCCCCGGGGGGGGGCCCCCCCCCGTTCGGGGGGGCGGGCCCCCTCCCGTGTCACGGAGGCCTCGGGTCAGGCGCTCTTCTCCCGGCGCTCGCGCTTGATCATGTCGCGCGGCACCAGGGTGGGGATGGCGTGCTTGGAGACCACGTCGCCGGTGACCACCACGCGGGCGACGTCCTGGCGCGAGGGGACCTCGTACATCACGGACATCAGCACCTCCTCCATGATGGCCCGCAGCCCGCGCGCGCCGGTGCCGCGCAGGATCGCCTGGTCGGCGATCGCCTCAAGCGCGTCCCGGGAGAACTCCAGCTCCACGCCGTCCAGTTCGAACAGCTTGCGGTACTGCTTGACCAGCGCGTTGCGCGGCTCGGTGAGGATCTGGAGCAGCGCCTCGCGGTCCAGGTTGTGCACGCTGGTGATCACCGGGAGACGGCCGATGAACTCGGGGATCATGCCGAACTTCACCAGGTCCTCGGGCATCACCTGGCGGAAGTGGTCGCTGGCGTCCGACTCCCGCTTCGAGCGGATGTTGGCGCCGAAGCCGATGCCCTTGGCACCCGCGCGGCCCTCGATGATCCGCTCCAGGCCGGCGAACGCGCCGCCGACGATGAACAGCACGTTGGTGGTGTCGATCTGGATGAACTCCTGGTGCGGGTGCTTGCGCCCGCCCTGCGGCGGCACCGAGGCCGTGGTGCCCTCCAGGATCTTCAGCAGGGCCTGCTGCACGCCCTCGCCGGAGACGTCCCGGGTGATCGACGGGTTCTCGCTCTTGCGCGCGACCTTGTCGATCTCGTCGATGTAGATGATCCCGGTCTCGGCCTTCTTGACGTCGTAGTCGGCCGCCTGGATCAGCTTGAGCAGGATGTTCTCGACGTCCTCGCCGACGTAGCCGGCCTCGGTCAGCGCGGTGGCGTCCGCGATGGCGAACGGCACGTTGAGCATCCGGGCCAGGGTCTGCGCCAGCAGCGTCTTGCCGGAGCCGGTGGGGCCCAGCAGCAGGATGTTGGACTTGGCCAGCTCGATGGCGTCCTCGCGGCCGTTGCCGCCGCTGCGGCCCGCCTCACCGGCCTGGACCCGCTTGTAGTGGTTGTAGACGGCGACCGACAGCGCCTTCTTGGCGAGGTCCTGGCCGACCACGTACTGGTCCAGGAACTCGTAGATCTCGCGCGGCTTCGGGAGCTCCTCGAAGCGCACCTCGGAGGTCTCGGCGAGTTCCTCCTCGATGATCTCGTTGCACAGGTCGATGCACTCGTCGCAGATGTACACGCCTGGGCCGGCGATCAGCTTCTTCACCTGCTTCTGCGACTTGCCGCAGAACGAGCACTTGAGCAGGTCGCCACCGTCTCCGATGCGTGCCACGAGGTGCTTCCCCTTCGCCAGGGGCCCCGCAGGGTTCCGGGGCCTGGTGCTGTGGACCGTCAACGCCGACGGCGCTCGGTCTCGCTATCCGACGGTACTCTGCCGGGCCCGTGATTCCGGCCTCTTCGCCAGGTCTGCCCTACGCCCTGGGCGAATTGATACCGAACAGATGCCGTCGCGCGGGCCCGCCGATGGGCCGGGGCGGGGTGCGCACCCGGGTGC
>NZ_JBHXTL010000298.1:0-1639 GCF_042677365.1 Kitasatospora sp. NPDC127116 | reverse complement strand
GCCCGGTCGTCTCGAAGGCGGCGGCGAGCTGGAGCAGCAGGTTGTCGTCGTAGGCGCGGCCCGCGAAGGTCAGCCCCACCGGCATGCCGATGTCGGTCATGGTGCCCATCGGCACGGTCACGGTCGGGATGCCGAGGTGGCGCGGGACGAGATTGCCGTTCGCGACCCACACGCCGTTGCGCCAGCCGAGGTCGGCGGAGGCCTCGTTCACGTCCATGTCGGCCGGGCCGACGTCGGCGACGGCGGGGAAGACCACGGCGTCCAGGCCGAGCCCGTCCATCCACTGCTCCAGGTCGATCCTGCGGGTCTCCTCCAGGCCGCGCAGGCCCTCCTCGAGGTGCGGCATGTCGGTGAAGGACGCGTACGGGCGCTCGCGAACGAAGCGCGGGTAGTCGCCGATCGTGTCGTCGAAGCCGGCGTAGCGGTCGGGGAGTTCGCCCTGGTGCTTGGGGAAGATGCGGTCGCCGTCGACCTCGGTCAGGGTGGCGAGCCGCGGGTCGCCGTTGGCGCGCAGGAAGTCGTCCCATGCCCAGGCGGACAGGTCCTCGATCTCGACGGCGAGGAAGTCGCGGCCGACCAGGCCGCGGGTGGGCAGCGAGGGCGCGCCGGGGCGGTCGGACTCGTAGTTGGTCACCACGGGGAAGTCGACCTCGACGACCTCGGCGCCCGCGGCCTCAAGGTCGCGGCGGGCGGCCTGCCACAGGGCGATGACGGAGGCGCGGGTGTCGATCCGCTGCCCGGTCTGGCCGCCGATGCCGCCGTCGGGGTTGGTCCCGGCGTCGGGGTCGGCGTTGATGTACATCCCGGGCACGCCGACGCGCTTGCCGGCGAGCGTCGCGCGCGCCGCCGCCGCGTCCGCCGGGGCCAGTGCCGGGTAGGAGGCCGGACGGACCCGGGACGGTGCGGGGAGTCGCACCCAGGGCTGGGACCGCCACAGGTCGCCGCGGGTGTCCGGGTCGTCGGCGACGACGACGTCGAGCAGTTCGAGGAGGTCGGCCATGGTGCGGGTGTGCGGGACCACGACGTCCATGGTCGGTACGAGTGGCCAGTTGCCGCGCACCGAGATCACGCCGCGGCTGGGGGTGTAGGCGCACAGGGCGTTGTACGAGGCGGGCGCCCGGCCCGAGGACCAGGTCTCCTCGCCGAGGCCGAACGCGCCGAACGAGGCCGCCGTGGCGGTGCCCGAGCCGTTCGACGAGCCGGAGCCGTACGCGCTGGTCAGCCAGTCGGCGCTGTAGGGGCTCTCGGCGCGGCCGTAGACGCCGCGCTGCATGCCGCCGTTCGCCATCGGGGGCATGTTGGTCAGGCCGATGAGCACGGCACCGGCGGCGCGCAGCCGCTCGATGGCGAAGGCGTCGCGCTGGGCGACGAGGTGTTCGAACGCGGGTGAGCCGGCGGCGGCGGTCAGGCCCTTGGCGAGGTAGCTGTCCTTCGCGGTGTAGGGGATGCCGTCGAGGGGGCCGAGCGTCTCGCCGCGGGCGCGGCGGGCGTCGGAGGCCTCGGCGTCGGCGCGGGCGTCCGGATTCATCACGACGAGTGAGTTGAGCGCCGTGGTGGTGCCGGGCCGGTCGTAGGCCTCGATCCGGGCGAGGTAGGCGTCGAGCAGGCCGACCGCGGTGGTCTCGCCCTTCTCCAGCGC
>NZ_JBHXTL010000297.1:0-1643 GCF_042677365.1 Kitasatospora sp. NPDC127116 | reverse complement strand
TATGTGGGGCGTGCGGACGACCAGGTGAAGATCCGGGGGTTCCGGGTCGAGCCGGGGGAGATCGCGGCGGTGCTGCAGGCGCACGAGGCGGTGGCGCAGGCCGCCGTGGTGGCGCGGGAGGACCGTCCTGGGGACAAGCGTCTGGTCGGCTATGTGGTGCCGGTCACCGGCCGGGTGGTCGATCCGGATGAGCTGAGGGGCTTCGCCACGGGGCGATTGCCGCGGCACATGGTTCCCTCGGCGCTGGTGGTGCTGGAGGCGCTGCCGATCACGCCGAACGGCAAGCTGGACCAGCGCGCCCTGCCCGCACCCGCAGCCGTCACCGCTGACCAGGGTGGACGGAGCCCGCGCTCCGTGCAGGAGGAGATCCTGTGCGCGATCTTCGCGGAGGTCCTCGGTGTGCCGTCGGTGAGCATCGATGACGACTTCTTCGCCCTGGGCGGCCACTCGCTCCTCGCGGCCCGGTTGATCAGCCGGATCCGCAGTACCTTCGATGCCGAGCTCGGGATCCGTGACCTGTTCGACGCCTCCACGGTGGTGGGTGTCGTGGAGAAGCTGAAGGAGGGGCGTCCGGCGCGTCCGGCGCTGGTGGCGGGCGTGCGGCCGGAGGTGCTGCCGCTGTCGTTCGCCCAGCAGCGGTTGTGGTTCCTCGACCAGTTGGAGGGAGCGTCGGCGGCCTACAACAGTCACTTCGCGTTCCGGCTGCACGGCACGGTGGACATCGAGGCTCTGCGTGCGGCGATCGGTGACGTGGTGGGCCGGCACGAGGCCCTGCGCACGGTCTACCCGGCGGTCGACGGTCAGCCCCGCCAGCTGGTGCTGCCCGCCGACGACGCCCACGTCCCGTTCACGGTCGTGGAGTGCGGACGTGATGCGCTGCACGAGGAGATGCGCACGGCTGCGTTCACGCCGTTCGATCTTTCCACCGAACTTCCTTTGCGGCTGGTGCTGTTCACGCTCGGCGACGGTGAGGGTGAGTCCGTTCTGTCGCTGACCTCACATCACATCGCTATTGATGGTTGGTCGATGAGGCCGTTGTGGGAGGGGGTGGCGTCGGCCTATCGGGCGCGGTTGGCGGGGCTGGCGCCGGAGTGGGAGCCGTTGGCCGTTCAGTACGCGGACTACTCGCTGTGGCAGCACGACCTGCTGGGTGAGGTCGTGGGTGAGCAGTTGGCGTACTGGTCGGAGGTGCTGCGGGATTCGCCGCAGGAGGTGGCGTTGCCGTTGGACCGGCCTCGGTCGGGGGTGGTGTCGCGTGCGGGTGGTCGGGTGGAGTTCGGGCTGGATGCCGAACTGCACGCCGAGCTGGAGGGGTTGGCCCGGCGGCACGGGGTGACGCTGTTCATGGTGCTGCATGCCGCGTTGGCGGCTCTGCTGTCGCGGCTGGGTGCGGGGACGGATGTTCCGATCGGGACGGTGGTGGCGGGGCGTTCGGACCAGGCGTTGGACGAGCTGGTCGGGTTCTTCGTGAACACGTTGGTGCTGCGGACGGATGTGTCGGGTGAGCCGTCCTTCGGTGAGTTGTTGGGCCGGGTCCGTGACACGGATCTGGCGGCGTTCACCAACCAGGACGTGCCGTTCGAGCGGCTGGTGGAGGAGCTGAACCCGGTCCGTTCGGCCTCCGTGCATCCGCTGTTCCAGGT
>NZ_JBHXTL010000296.1:0-1648 GCF_042677365.1 Kitasatospora sp. NPDC127116 | reverse complement strand
GCCAGGGGAGCTGCTCAGCTCTTGTCGGCGGCGGCCTCGGCGCCAGCGTCGGCGGCCTTCGGCTCGGCCTCGGCGGCCTTGGTGTCCTCGGCCTCGGCCTTGGTGTCGGCCTTGGCGTCCTGGACCTCCTGGACGCGCTCGGGGACGACGCCGTCGAAGTCCTCGTCGATCTCGAGGTCGTCCTCGTCGTAGAACTCCTCGACGTCCTCCTCGTCCTCGAAGATCACGCGGTCGTCGGCGTTGTCGCCGCCACCGCGCTTCTTCGCCGGCGCATCCGTCGACTCGGTCTCGTCCTCGGCCAGCTCCGGGTCGAGCGTGTCGATGAACTCCACGCCGTCGATCTCGGCCAGCCGCTCCGAGGCGTTGGTGGTGCCGTCGGTGTCGGCCTCTGCGGCCTTGGCGAACCAGTCACGGGCCTCGTCGGCCCGGCCGGCTGCGATCAGGGCCTCGGCATAGGCGTACCGCAGGCGCGCGGTCCACGCGTGCACGGCGCTGGAAGCCAGCTCCGGGCTCTGCAGCGTCACCACGGCAGCGTCGAACTGCTCCATGTCGCTGCGGGCACCGGCCGCCACGAGACGCATCTCGACCTGGCCGGCCTTGTCCAGCTGCTTCACCTCGGGCTCACCGGCCATCGCCAGCGCCCGCTCCGGGCGGCCCAGACCGCGCTCGCAGTCGGCCATCACCGGCCACAGGTCCACCCGGCCGGTCATCCGACGGGCGGCGCGGAACTCGGTCAGCGCCTCGGAGTAACGCTGCGTCATGTACGAGGCGAAACCGGCCGCCTCACGGACAGCCGCCACGCGGGAGGCCAGACGGAGCGCGACGCGCGAGTACTGGTAGGCCTCCTCCGGCTCGCTGTCGAGCATGCGGGCCACCATCACCAGGTTGCGGGCGACGTCGTCCGCAAGGGTCTTGGGCAGGCTCTTGAGCTCCTGGCGCACGTCCGCGTCCAGCTCGAAGCCGGTGATGTCCTCCGGGATCGGCAGACGCTTGACGGGCTCGTAGTTGCCCCGGCGGTCGTCGTAGCCACCGCGGTCGCCGCCGCGGTCGTCACGGTCACGGCCGTAGCCGCCGCCCTGGCGGTCGTCACGACGGAAACCGCCGCGGTCGCCACCACGGTCGTCGCGACGGAAACCACCCCGGTCACCGCCGGACGGACGGTCGTCACGGCGGAAGCCACCACCGGAGGGGCGGTCGCCGCGGTCACGGTTGAAGCCACCGCCGGAGGGACGGTCGTCACGACGGAAGCCGCCGCGGTCGTCGCGGTCACGGTTGAAGCCACCACCGGACGGGCGGTCGTCACGACGCGGACGGTCGTCACGGTCGTCACGACGGAAACCACTCGGGCGGTCGTCACGGCGGAAGCCACCACCGGTCGGGCGGTCGCCGCGGTCACGGTTGAAGCCACCGCCGGAGGGGCGGTCGTCACGACGGAAGCCGCCGCGGTCGCCGCCGCGGTCGTCACGGTCACGGTTGAAACCGCCGCCGGAGGGACGGTCGTCACGACGGAAGCCGCCGCGGTCGTCGCGGTCACGGCCGTAGCCACCACCGGACGGACGGTCACCGCGGTCACGGTTGAAACCGCCACCGGAGGGACGGTCTTGCAGACCGAATTACACACAGGTAGGTCGGTCTCCGCGGTAACGGG
>NZ_JBHXTL010000295.1:0-1675 GCF_042677365.1 Kitasatospora sp. NPDC127116 | reverse complement strand
CGGAATGGTGGCGTTGCCGTAGCGGCGCTCGGTGGGCCAGCCCTTCAGGATCTGGAAGAACTTCTCGTCCCCGACGGCGTTGCGCAGCGCCTGGATGGCCAGCGCGCCGCGGTAGTACACCGCGAGGGAGAACTGGTTGTCCTCGCCCGGGTCGCCCGGCTTGACGGTCCAGAACGGGTCGTCGGCCGGACGTGAGGCGTAGATGTAGTCGGCCAGTTCCTGCGCGGTGCCCTCGTTCTCGTGCTCGGACCAGAGGAACTGCGAATACTCGGCGAAGCCCTCGTTCAGCCAGATGTCGGACCAGCGGGAGAGCGAGACGCTGTCGCCGTACCACTGGTGGGCCAGCTCGTGCACGACCACCGACGTATTGGTGCCCCTGGCGAACAGCCCGGGGCCGTAGGAGACCCGGGTCTGGGTCTCCAGGGCACCACTGGACGAGGTGTTGGCGACGTAGCCGCCGACGGAGCTGAACGGGTACTCGCCGAAGTAGCCGCTCAGCCAGTCCACCAGCTCACCGGTGCGCTCGATACTCGCCCGCGCCGCGGCGGCGTTGTCACCCAGATCCTTGCTGTACGCGTTGTAGACCGGCAGCCCGCTCGCCGTGGTGTCCCGGGTGACGTCGAACTTGCCGATCGCCAGCGTGGCCAGATAGGTCGCCTGCGGCTTGTTCTCCCGCCAGCTGTACCGGGTCCAGCCCGCCTGCGAGCTGGTGCCGGTCAGCACGCCGTTGCTGATCACCTGGTTGCCGTCCGGCACCAGCACCGAGACGTCGAAGGTCGCCTTGTCGCTCGGGTGGTCGTTGCTCGGGAACCACCAGCCGGCCGACACGGGCTCGCCGGCCACCACCGCACCGTCCGGGGTACGGCGCCAGGCGGTGTAGCCGCCGTACTTCTCCACGGTGGACGGCACATCCTTGTACCGCACCACCACGGTGGCCTGGGCGCCCTTGGCCAGCGGCCGGGCAGGGGTGATCTCCAGCTCCTGATCACCGCTGGTGGCGAAGGCCGCGGGCCGCCCGTTGACCCGGACCTCGGAGACCTTCAGCGCGAAGTCGAGGTTGAACCGGGAGAGGTCCTGGGTCGCCGTGGCCAGGATCGTCGTGGTGCCCTCCAGCTCGTCGGTGGCGGGCTGGTACTTCAGCCGGATGTCGTAGTGCGACACGCTGTACCCGCCGTTGCCGAGGGTCGGGTAGTACGGGTCCCCGACCCCGTCCGCCCCGGGTTGGAAGTCGGAAGCGGAAGCGGGAACGGCCAGGAACAGGCTCAGGGCACTGGCGGCGGAGACGATCAGCCTCTTGCGCACATGGTCCTCCAGGAATCACCGGAACGACGGGTCGAATCGATCCTTCTCCCGTCAACCCCTCGCCCACTCCCCGATCGTGAGATCTTCATGAAAAGAAACGCGCCGAAACGACGGCTCCGCAGCGGTGCCGCGGAGCCGTCGCCCGACCGGTCCGACATGTCGTCAGCTATGGGCCTCGTGCACCGAGTTGGTCTCCTGGATCTTCTTCCAGGACTTCGGCTCGGCCGGGGGCTGCCCCGCGTCCCGGCCGGCGTCAGCGCCCGGCGCCGGCGAGGCCGAGGCGGAGGCCGCGGCAGCGGTGCCCGGCGGCACCGGTCCGACCGCGGGCTTGCTCGGGGTGAACAGCCAGGTGTTCAGCACGTCGCCGAGCTTC
>NZ_JBHXTL010000294.1:0-1790 GCF_042677365.1 Kitasatospora sp. NPDC127116 | reverse complement strand
CGCTCCGGGCCGCACGCCTCCGGCGGCGAACTCGCCGCCGTCACCGAGGCCCTGCGCCGCACGGCGGCCGCCGGTGGACCGTACGGCGCTCTGCGCACCGCTCACGCCCGTCCGCGTGTCATCGCGGCCGCGGCCTCCCCGGCGGCACCGCTCCCCGTCCCCAGGGGATCGGTGCCCGTCTTCGACCGGCCTCGGGGCCGGTGTCCTTCTTTCCCCGCTCAGCGGGTGATCAGATCGGCGACGGCCTGGGCCTGGTTCGCCATCTGCTCCCACCCGCCGAACAGCAGCACCAGGAGCACGGCGCACGGCAGGGCCATGGCCAGCGCCACGGCGGGGTGCCGCGTGGGCTGCTCGGTGGACCGGGACTGGACGGAGGCCGGCCGCCGGCGGGGGGTTCCCGTGATCTGCGGTGCCATGTCCTTGCTCCTGATCCGGTCGAGTTGGCGCGGTGGACGGCTTACCTCGGGGGACGAGCTCCCCGTCCACCGCTGGACACAACGCTATTGGCCGGAGGGTCCTCCGGGCGTCATGCCGTCGTACTGTTCCTCGGACGTCCGGGAGGATGACGATCCGACTCGGGGCCTACTACCGCAGGGGGACGGAAGGCTCATCCGACCCCCGAGGGAACCCTGAGGGGCAACCCCGAGAAGCCCTTCGACGTCCTTGTGACCTGCAGGTCAACGCAAGATCCGACAATCGCACGGTGGCTTCAGGTGTTGCGTATCAGCACACCGCAGCGGGCAGTCCGTAAGCTGTGCCAGACAGGAACTGACGATGGCCCAACCGACGGGGCCTCACCCACAGGCTGACGGGGAACGAAACATGGCGATGATGCGGCTGAGGCGTGAGGACCCCCGCATCGTCGGGCCGTACCGCCTGCACCGGCGACTGGGCGCCGGCGGCATGGGCGTGGTCTACCTCGGCTCCGACCGCCGCGGGCAGCGCGTCGCCCTCAAGCTGATCCGCGCCGAGCTCGCCGAGGACCAGGAGTTCCGCACCCGCTTCGCCCGCGAGATCGCCGCCGCCTCCCGGATCCGGGGCGGCTGCACCGCGCGCGTGGTCGGCTCGGACATCGAGACCGAACGGCCCTGGCTGGCCACCGCGTACGTGCCGGGGCCCTCGCTCTACAAGCGGGTCGGCGACGAAGGACCGCTCAACTGGCCCGAGGCCGCCCGGATCGGGGCCGCGCTCGCCGACGGACTGGTCAAGGTGCACGAGGCGGGAGTGGTCCACCGGGACCTCAAGCCGTCCAACATCCTGCTCTCGCCCCGAGGCCCGCGGATCATCGACTTCGGCATCGCGTGGTCGCGCGGCGCCAGCACGCTCACCCACGTCGGCACCGCGGTCGGCTCCCCCGGCTTCCTCGCGCCCGAGCAGGTGCGCGGGGTCGCCGTCACGCCCGCCACCGACGTCTTCGCCTTCGGGGCCACCCTCGCGTACGCACTCACGGGGGACACCCCGTTCGGCTCCGGGGCGTCCTCCGAAGTGATGCTGTACCGGGTCGTCCACGAGGAGCCCGACCTCTCCGCCGTACCGCCGCAACTGGCGCCGCTGATCCGGGCCTGCCTGGCCAAGGAACCCGCCGAACGCCCCGGAGCCGCCGCGCTGCACGAGCGGCTCAGCGAACTGGCGGCGCGCGGTGCGGCCGCCGGGAACGCCGGCGGCGCCCGCGGCACACGACCCGCACGGACCGCCCCCGCACCCGCACCCGCCCAGCAGGAGAACGGCCGGCAGAGCGTGCCGGCCCCCGGACGCCCGCCCGAGCCGCCCGCCGCGGCACGGGCCCGGGC
>NZ_JBHXTL010000293.1:0-1831 GCF_042677365.1 Kitasatospora sp. NPDC127116 | reverse complement strand
GCCTCTCACCGGGCGGTCGGGGCCTTCGCGGCGCGTGGTCGGACGCGCCGGTCAGCGGCGGTTGTAGCTCACCGTGTGGGGGGTCGCGTAGTCGCTCCCGTCGTCCACGATGATGATCTTCGGGACGATCCGGGTCTCGGCCTCCGAGGACCGCCCGTCGCCCTTCCCGGCAGCGGCCGGCCCGTCGACCGCCTTCGCCTCGGCCGTTCCCTGGGCCGTTCCCTGGGCCGTTCCGTCGGCCGCTCCCTCGGCCCCGGCCGTCCCCTCGACCGTCTCCTCGGCGGGCGGCGAGGCCGGCTTCGGCGGCACCGGGCCGGTCGCCACGGGCCCGCCGATGGCCCTGGTGGCGCTGCTGCCGACCACCGGCGTCCGCAGCACGGTCGCCGACCTCTCCCGGGCGGGGGCCTTGGCCCCGGCGGGAGCCGCGGGAGTCAGGGTCTTGCGCAGGTCGGCCACCGGGATCTCCCCGGTGTCCGCCTCCGAGTCCACCGGCGAGGCGTCGACGACCGCGTCGACGACCGCGTCCGCGACCGCCTCCCGCGGCGCGGGGGGCGCGGGCGCCGCGGCGGGCACGACGGTCCCGACGGAGTCCTGGGCGGCCCGGGCGGCCGCGACGGCGGCCGCCGCCACCTCGGGCTCGATCTGGCCGACCGCCGCCCCGGTGAGCGAGGCCAGCGTGGCCTTGATGTGGTCCAGGTGCTGCTGCACCGTCTCCAGCCGGGTGTCGAACTCGCGCTGCTCGCGCTCGCTCTCCGCGTTGATCTTCTCGGCCTCCCGGCGGGCCTGCTCGACCAGCTGGTCGGCCTTGGCCTGGGCATCCGTCTCCAGCTGCTTGATCCGGTTCAGCACCGTCTCCCGCTGCTGCTCCGCCTCCTTGACCTTGCGCTCGGCGGTCGCCGAGACCTCGGCGTCCTCGGCGTCGGCCGCGGCCTGGGCGGCGGCGAAGGTCTCGTCGGCCTTGCGGCGCCGGGCGGCCAGCTCGGCCTCGGCCTGCTCGCTGGCCTCGGCGGCGGCCACCCGCACCTTGGCGGCGTACGCGGTCGCGGTGTCCCGGGCGGAACGGCTCTCCCGGTCGGTGTCGGACCGGATGCCCTCGGCCTCGGCCCGGGTCCGCTCCTCGGTGCGGCGGGCGGCCGCGTCCGCGTCGGTACGGGTCGTGGTGCTGTACTCCTTGGCGGCGCGGTCGGCGGCCTGCCCCGCCTCGTAGACCTCGTCCCGCAGGTCCTCGGCGAAGCGCTCGGCCTTCTCCCGGACGGCGCGCGCCTCGTTCTCGGCCATCGCGGCCAGTCCGGCGGCCTGCTCGCTGAGTACCTGGTAGTCGGGTTCCGGGGCCTCCTCGGCAGTCCGGCGGATGTCGGCCAGCCGGGCCTCCATCTGCCGGATGCCGGCGCCCAGGACGCTCAACCGTTCCCACGCCTCGTCACGCTGCGCGGTGAGGGCGGCGAGGGCTCGGTCGACCTGCTCGGGCACGTAGCCACGGCGGGCCTGGGTGAAGCCGTACTGGGGGACGGCGTCGCTCATGGGCTCTTCCCCTCGTTTCGCGGGCTGCGGAGCCCATGATCGGACGGAACGGACGGATCCGGAACCGGTTCGGTGCCCCGGGCCGGATTCCGTCGTCGTGCGGACCGGAATATGTCGAGGACGAGACGAATAGACCCATCCTCTTGACCTATTTTGCGCAGATCTGGGCGAAACCCCAACGAGGCACAGCTGCGGAGACATGCCGGAGGGGGGGGGGGGGGCACCCGAAACGACCCCCCCCCCCCGCGGGGACGGGCGACGGGCGCGACAGGCGGCCCGGCCCCAACAAGAGCCACCAGCCGGCCCCCCC
>NZ_JBHXTL010000292.1:0-1891 GCF_042677365.1 Kitasatospora sp. NPDC127116 | reverse complement strand
GTGTCGACGACGCGGTCGAGCCAGGCCTTGTCGACCTTGCGGCCGGCGATGTCCATCGGGAGGGTGATGTTCTCCAGGGCGGTCAGGGTGGGGAGCAGGTTGAAGGCCTGGAAGATGAAGCCGATGTGGTCGCGGCGCAGCTGGGTGAGCTGCTTGTCCTTGAGGCCGACGAGCTCGGTGTCGCCGATGGTGGAGGAGCCGGAGGAGACGGTGTCCAGGCCGGCCATGCAGTGCATGAGGGTGGACTTGCCGGAGCCGGACGGGCCCATGATGGCGGTGAACTCGCCCTGGGGGAAGGTCACGGTGACGTTGTCGAGGGCGACGACGCGGGTCTCCCCCTCCCCGTAGACCTTGTTCAGGCCGGTGGCTCGGGCGGCCGCCAGGCCGGTGCGGACGGCGGTTGCGGTCGGCGTGGTCACGGGGGGCTCCTTGTGCTCGTGGACTTGTACCTCCATGCTCCGCGACGTGATCATGGTCTTGCGTCGCTCCGCCGGACGGTTGGCCCTACCACCGCTGGGCGTACGGGAGGGCTGGACCCTCCTCCTGCGGTATGACGTGAACCCTGAGGCGGCGGGATGGCCGGAACGGATATCCTTCGTGGCCGAATCCCGGACAGTTCGTCAGATGGCAAGGAAACATGACAACTTCCGGGGCAGGGAACATGCGAAAGAGTGAGCCGGGCGACTAGGCTCAGGGTGGTTTCGCAAGAGCCCGGATGGTGGAACGCAGACACGGGCAGCTTAAAACTGCTTGGCCGCGAGGCCGTGCCGGTTCGAGTCCGGCTCCGGGCACTGACAACCGCGGGGGCGCCGACGGCGTCCCCGCCGGTCGTTGTTCACCGGATCCTCCTCGCGGCGTATCCCGGAATTTTTGCCAAGCCATTACCCTTGTACACGGGCGGTGCAGTGCCGCCACGGAGGGAATGAGCAATGAGAAGCAGCAACCCGGTCTTCTCGCGGGAGGGGTCCTTCACCCGCGACTCCGGCTACGCGGGGTTCGGTACCACCGCGCAGGCCGGGAGCCCGTACGGCCAGAACGCGCACGGTCAGAACCCCTACGCGGGTACGCCCTACGCCCAGCAGCCGCAGGGCCAGGCCCCCATGACCGACGAGCAGCTCTACGAGCTGTACAACGGGCCGTCGGCCGGCCCGGCGGCCACCGGGCGGATGACGCTGGACGACGTGGTCGCCCGCACCGCCATGACGCTGCTGACGCTGGTCGTCGCCGGCGCGGTGGCCTGGTTCGCGCTGCCGTTCGAGAACTTCGGCTTCGCGATCGCCGCCAGCCTGGTGGCCATGGTCGTCGGCCTGGTGGTCTCCTTCAAGCGCAGCGTCAGCCCGCCGCTGATCCTCACCTACGCGGCCCTCCAGGGCTTCGCGATGGGCGCCGTCTCGCACGCCTTCAACACCTGGCTGAACGGCATCGTGATCCAGGCGGTCCTGGGTACGGCGGCGGTCTTCGCGGCGATGCTGTTCGCCTACAAGAGCGGAAAGATCCGGGTCACCGCCCGCTACCAGCGGATCGGCATCGCGATCGCGCTGGGCTTCGTGCTGCTGATGCTGGTCAACATGGTCGCGATGGCCTTCGGCGCCGACATGGGCCTGCGCTCCGGCCCGCTGGGCATCGTGGTCGGCCTGATCGGCATCGGCCTGGGCGCCTTCTTCCTGTCGCTGGACTTCGCGTCGATCGAGGAGGCCATCGCCCAGGGCGCCCCGCAGCGGGAGTCCTGGCGGGCCGCCTTCGGGCTGACCCTGTCGCTGGTCTGGATCTACATGGAGATGCTGCGGCTGATCGCGATCCTGCGCGGCGACGACTGACGGTCCCTTCCTTCGTGAACCACTGCCGCCGGGCCCCGGAGCGACTCGCTCCGGGGCCAGTCTCTTGTAAACAA
>NZ_JBHXTL010000291.1:0-1917 GCF_042677365.1 Kitasatospora sp. NPDC127116 | reverse complement strand
CGCGGCCGGCGCGGCCGGGAACCGCTACCCGCTGGTCGCCTCCCTGCTGCACCCCACCGGCCGCGTGCTGGACCGCCACCCCGAGGCCAACGCCGTCCTGGCCCCGGGCTGGCCCGGCCTGCGGGGCCCCCGGACGGTCCGCTTCACCGGCGTCACCGCCAAGCTCGCCCTCGACCGCCCGGTGGACGGCGAGCGCACCGTGCTCTCCGCACTGCTGCCGGGCCTGGAGAGCGCCGACCTGCCCGCCATCCAGGCGCGGATCGACCGCTACCGGGACATCGCCGCCGCCGACCTCCCGGAGTTCCGCGGCGTGCGGATGCTGGGCCGGCTGCCGGTCCCGCTCGGCCGGCTGGCCTTCGCCGCCGCGCTGCGCAGCCCCCGGCGCCGCCCCGGCGTCCTGGGCACCGTCGCGGTCAGCTCGCTCGGGCACCGCCCGGTGGACGGCTTCCACGCCAGCGGAGGCACCGCGGTGACGCTGAACGCCGGCCGGGTGCTCGACCGGCCCGTGGTGCGGGACGGCCGGGTCGAGGTGGCCCCGCTGATGCGGCTCGGCCTCACCTTCGACCACCGGGTCATCGACGGCGCCCTCGCCGCCGACGTCCTCGCCGACCTCAAGCAGGCCCTGGAGGGCTTCGAGGACGGCGCGGGCCCGGACCGCCCCGCCGGCGCCGCGGGGACGGCCTGAGCCGCCACCCGCACGGTCCTTCCGGGCGGGGCCGGGCCGGGGCCGCCCCCGGCCCGGCCCGCGCCGACCACCCCGCCCCCGCCCCCGCCCACCGCCCCCCGCCTACCGCCTACCGCCCACCCGAGGACGCACCATGGACCATCTGGCAGAGCTCAAGGAGTTCGCCCGGCTGCACGGACGCGGCCAGGGCCTGACGGAGCAGTACGTCCGGTCCGTACTGTCCCGGATCACCGGGGACGAACCCGGCGACCCCGGCTCCTGGGCGCGGGTGTGGACCGCCGAGGGCGACCGGCTGCGGGCCGGCCGCCCGCTCGACGCCTGCCGGCGCTACGCGCTCGCCCGCTTCCCGTACCACGGCGACGAGGACCGGCTGGAGGCCCAGCGCCGCTGCGTCGACGCCTTCGACACCTGGCGGCGCACCGGCCGCAACGGCATCGAGCGGCTGGAGTTCGAACACCCGGACGGCAACCTGGCGGCCTGGGCGTCCGGCCTGTCGGCCGACCGGCCGCGGCCGCTGCTGCTGATCATGGGAGGCATCGTCAGCGTCAAGGAGCAGTGGGCTCCGACGCTTCCGCTGTTCGCCCGGCTCGGCTTCGCCGCCGTCGCCACCGAACTGCCCGGGGTCGGCGAGAACACGCTTCCCTACCGTGCCGACTCCTGGCGCCTGCTGCCGTACCTGCTGGACCGGCTGGCCGACCGCGCGCGGGTCGCCGAGACGGCGGCGCTCGCCCTCAGCTTCAGCGGGCACCTGGCGCTGCGGGCCGCCGCCGAGGACCCCCGCATCCGCAGCATCCACACCGTCGGGGCGCCCGTCGCCGGGTTCTTCACCGACTCCGCCTGGTGGCCCGAGGTCCCCGGCATCACCGTGGAGACCCTGCGCCGGCTCACCCGGACCGCGGACCGGGACGAACTCCGGGACGTCCTGGCCGACTTCGCGCTCACCCCGGCCCAGCTCGGATCCGTGGACATCCCGGTCGACTACGTGGCCAGTTCCCGCGACGAGATCATCCCGCAGGGCGAGCACCGCCGGCTCGCGCTGCTGGCACCGCGGGCCCGGTTCAAGGTCTTCGACGACGTCCACGGCTCCCCGGGACACGTCGGGGCGATGCGCCGGTGGCTGATCCTCTCCCTGCTGCGCGCCCGCCTGAGCGAGGGGCGGGGGGGGGCGCCGCCGCCGCGCCCCCCCCCGCCGGGCCGGCGGGGGGCCCGAGACGGGCGCCCCCCCCCGGCGG
>NZ_JBHXTL010000290.1:0-2014 GCF_042677365.1 Kitasatospora sp. NPDC127116 | reverse complement strand
GCTTCGTTCATCCAACTCGCCGGTGTCTTCCGGGGCTTGACGCCCTGTCCGACGTTTCAAACTCTAGCCGATCCCCGCTCCGAAAAGCGAATCCGACCGCAACCCAATAAAATGCGCACGCCGAATAAGCACCAGGCCGCAACGTGAAAACGACGAAGCGACCCGGCCCGAACCGGGAAGTGGTGTTTCAGAGGATTGGCTGCCCCGGGACCGTCCGCGCTGACGCGTGTCCGGTGCTCCCTGCCAGGCAGCTCGAAGAACATTAGACCTCCGGCCTCGCCGAGTCAACCGGCGCAACCGGTTTCTCGGCACCCTCCTCCGCCGGCAGCTGGAAGGCCAGGACGGCGACGTCGTCGTCGTGCTCGGAGGTCACGCCCATCGCCCGCAGCAGCCGGGCGCAGATCACCTCGGGGGCACCCATGGCTCCGGCCAGGGTGCGGGCCAGGAGGTCGAGGCCCTGGTCGATGTCCTCGTCCCGGCGCTCGACCAGTCCGTCGGTATAGAGGACGCCGGTCGTACCGGGGAGCAGGCGCAGGGTGTGGGAGACGTGCAGGCCGCCGCCGGTGCCGAGCGGCGGGCCGTTCTGTTCCTCGCTGCGCAGGATGGTGCCGTCCGGGCAGCGCAGGAGTACGGGGAGGTGTCCGGCGGAGGCGTAGGAGAGGGTGCGGCGGCGCGGGTCCCAGACGGCGTAGGTGCAGGTGGCGATCTGGTTGGCGTCGATCTCCATGGCGAGGCCGTCGAGCAGGCGCATCACCTCGTGCGGGGGCAGGTCGAGGCGGGCGTAGGCGCGGACGGCCGTGCGCAGCTGGCCCATGACGGCGGCGGCGCGCAGGCCGCGGCCCATGACGTCGCCGATGACGAGTGCCGTGCGTCCGCCGTCGATGGCGATCACGTCGTACCAGTCGCCGCCGACCGCGGCCTCGGCGCCGCCCGGCTGGTAGGTGGCGGCGACCCGCAGGCCGGCCGGCTGGTCGAGCTTCTGCGGGAGCAGGCTGCGCTGGAGGGTGACGGCGGCCTCGCGCTGGCGGCGTTCGGCTTCGCGCAGGCGGGCGGCGGCGAGGACCTGGTCGGTGACCTCGGCGGCGAAGATCAGCACTCCGGCGGGCGGCCCCTCGGTGGGGGCGTCGCCGTTCTCGCCGGTGCCGAGCGGGACGCAGGAGACGTTGTAGTAGCGGTTGCCGGTGAGGCCGAGGATGCAGCGGGCCTTGACGCTGCGCGGGCGGCCGCCGCGGATGACCTGGTCCATCAGGGGCAGGACGCCCATGGTGGCGAGCTCGGGGAGGGCCTCGCCGGCGGGCAGGCCGGTGGGGCGTTCGCCGAAGAGTTCGCGGTAGGCCCGATTGGCGTAGCCGAGCTGGTGGAGCGGGCCGTAGGTGACGGCGACCGGGGCGGGGATGCGGTTGAGGACCTCGCGCAGGTTCTGCGGCTTGTGCGGGTCGAGCAGCTCGGCGGTGGCGGCGGGGCTGCTCGGGTCGCGGGGGCCGGGCACGACGACGCCGTCGGGGCAGGGGGCTCCGTCCTCGGTGCCGGTCCCGTGGGGTGGGAGGGCACGCCAGGGGACTCCGGCCAGCCGGGCGCTCCAGCGCATGAGGTTCAAACGACGGCCGCTTCCTCGTTTTCCAGGCATATCATCACTTTTTGTGTGCGAAGCAGCACACGGGGTAATGACCAGGTCGGGCTGATCCTGTCAGGCGGAGGCCCGGTTCCGGAAGTCGCGCGCCCGGCGTGGCCGTCCGTTCCGCCCTCCGATCCACCCTCCGGCCCGCCGTTCGGTCGGCCACCGGCCCGGGTCGACCGGTGGGGTCACCGGGCGGCATCCGGTCCGCCGTCGGACGGCCGGTCGGACCTCGGGCCGAACCCTCCCTCGAAGGCCGAACGCGGGTGCTCCATCGCGCCCAGCGAGACCACCTCCCGGGAGAACACCCCGCCGAGCACCCAGTCCATCAGCACCCGCACCCGGCGCTCGGCACTCGGCAGCCGCCGCAGGTGCCGGGCCCGGTGCAGCCACCAGGCG
>NZ_JBHXTL010000289.1:0-2115 GCF_042677365.1 Kitasatospora sp. NPDC127116 | reverse complement strand
ACCCGTGACCGTACGGGTGCCGCCCCTCGGCGTTTCATCGGTCCGACCCGTCCAGCAGCCCCGACAGCACCGCCGCCGTCGCCGTCAGCAGGTCCTCCGCGACCGCGCCGCCCGCCGCCGTCCGGGCCAGCAGTCCCTCCCGCGCCGCCAGGACCACCGTCGCGGCCTGGTCGGCGCTCGCGCCCGGGGGCACCAGCTCCGGCAGCGCCCGCTCCAGGACCTCGGCCAGCGCCCGCGCGACCGCCCGGTCGTGCGCGGCGACCTGCTCGGCCAGTGCCGCCGTCCGGGCCGCGACCAGCCGGAACTCCAGGAACAGCAGGATCCACCCGGACTCCGTCGGCTCGACCCGCAGCAGCGCCTCGACCAGCCGCCGCGCCCGCTCCCGGGGCGCCAGCGCCTCGCAGGCGGCGGCCAGTTCGGCCAGTTCGGCCATCCGCCGAGCGGCCTGGTCGTCGAAGAGCGCCAGCAGCAGCTCCTCCTTGCCGCCGAAGTTCGAGTAGAAGGCGCCTCGGGTGTAGCCGGCGGCGGCGCAGACGTCCTCGATGCTCGTCCGGGCGAAGCCGACGGAGAGGAACAGCTCGCGTGCGGCGGCGAGCAGCCGGGCCCGGGTGTGGACGCGGCGTCTGGGTGGTCGGGGGGCGGTATCGGCGGGGGGCGGTTTCACAGCAGCACGATACATGGTGTATTCAGTACGAGTCGTATTCAATACGAGCCGTACTGAAACGAGGGCCATCATCGTGAGCGAGCGAAGCGAACGAACCGCCGAGAAGTGCGCGTGGGCGAGTGCCCCCGCCGGGCGCGGCGAGGTGGGCGCATGAGCCGCCTGCTGATCACCAACGCCCACCTGCTCCACCCCGAGGACGGCACCCGCACCGACCTCGGCTGGCTGGAGGCCGCCGACGGCCGGATCGCGGCCACCGGCACCGGCCGCCCGCCCACCGCCGCGGAGGACGTCCGGGTCCTCGACGCCGCCGGCGGCACCGTCCTGCCCGGCCTGATCGACGCCCACGTCCACCTGCTGGTCACCTCGCTCGACCTGCACGACTTCACCAACTGGACCCCCGGCTACGCCACCGTGCGCGCCCTCGCCGAGGCCGAACGCATGCTGCGCCGCGGCTTCACCACCGTCCGCGACGTCGGCGGCGCCGACCACGGGATGGCCCGCGCCCTCGCGGAGGGCCTGGTGCCCGGCCCGCGGCTGCTGCACGGCGGCAAGGCGCTCTCCCAGACCGGCGGCCACGGCGACCTGCGCCCGCTCGGCGACGACTCCCTGCCCTGCTGCGAATCCCGCCCGCACTTCGGCCGGATCGCCGACGGAGTGGACGCGGTGCGGACCGCCGCCCGGGACGAGTTCCGCAAGGGCGCCCGCCACCTCAAGGTGCTGCTCTCCGGCGGCGTCGCCTCCCCGCACGACGAGATCGGCGCCGTCCAGTACAGCGAGGAGGAGATCCGCGCGGCCGTCGAGGAGGCCGAGAACCACAACCGCTACGTCACCGTGCACGCCTACCACCCGCGGGCGATCGACCGCGCCCTGCGGGCCGGCGTGCGCTGCGTCGAGCACGGGAACCTGCTGGACGACGGCACGGTCGCCCTGCTGCTGGAGAAGGACGCCTTCCTGGTGCCCACCCTGGTCGCCTACGAGCAGACCGCCCGGGCCGGCGCCGCCTCCGGCCTGCCGCCCGCCTCCCTGGGCAAGCTCGCCGAGGTCCGCGACCGGGGCCTTGAAGCGCTGGAGCGCGCCCACCGCGCGGGCGTCAACCTCGTCTACGGCAGCGACCTGCTCGGCCCGCTGCACCCGGCCCAACTGGAGGAGTTCACCCTGCGCGCCCAGGTCCAGCCGGTCGCGGACGTGCTGCGCTCGGCGACCACCACGGCGGCCCGGCTGCTCGGCCTGGCGGGGGAGATCGGCACCCTCGCCCCGGGCGCCCACGCCGACCTGCTCGTCCTGGACGGCGACCCGCTCGCCGACCTCGCCGTGCTCACCCGCCCCGACCTCCACCCGAAGCGGGTGGTCAAGGCCGGAATCCCGGTCTGACGGCGAAACGGCGGGGGGGGGGGCCGGGGGGACCCCCCCCCCCCCCCCCCCCGGAGGGGGCGGCCCCCGGGGCGGGGGGC
>NZ_JBHXTL010000288.1:0-2190 GCF_042677365.1 Kitasatospora sp. NPDC127116 | reverse complement strand
TTTTTTATAAGACACCCACTACCCACTGGTCGTGCCTTTGGGGCGGCCCGCGCGCACCACCCCCCCCCGGCGGCGGGCGGCCCGCCCGCTGTCGGCCGGCCGGTCGCAGGACGCACGGCCTCCCCGCCGAACCGGCGCCGCTCAGACCACCGCCCCGTTGTGGTCGCGCGCCCGCGCCGCGCCCGCCGCGTGAGGAGCCCGTGCCGCCCTGGCCTCCCGCGGCCGGTCCGGGAACCGGTCCTGGAGCAGCACGACCACCGGCATCGCGGTGAACACCGTCGACGCCGTGCCCATCAGGACCCCGGCCAGCAGCGCCACCGAGAAGTCGGCGAGCGAGTCGCCGCCGAGGGCCGCCAGGGCCACCAGGACGAACAGCGCCCCCATGCCGGTGTTCACCGTCCGGGGGAGGGTCTGCGCCACGGCGCGGTCCGCGAGAGCCGCCCAGCTCGCCTTCGTCCCGGTCCGGCGCAGCTCGCGCAGCCGGTCCAGGACCACCACCGTGTCGTTGACCGAGTACCCGACGATGGTGAGCAGCGCGGCGAGGAAGACGCTGTCCACCGGCTTGCCCAGCCAGGCGAAGAGGCCGAGGACGAGCAGCAGGTCCTGCGCCATCGCGATCACCGCGGCGGTCGCGAAGGTCCACCGGAAGCGGATCGTGAGGTAGAGCAGCTGGGCGGCGACCGCGAGCCCGAGCGCGGCCAGCGCGTAGCCGCGCAGCTCGCTGCCGAGGCTCGGCCCGATCAGTTCGTCGCGCTCCACGGACAGTTCGCCGGTGACGCCGGTGAGCGCCTCCCGGATGCGCTGCTGCTGGTCGTCGCCGGTCTCCTTGGTGCGGACGGACACGCCGGTGTCGCCGGTGGTCTGCACCACGGCCTGCGGGAACCCGGCGCCGACCACCGCCGCGCGGGCGGCGTCCGCGTCGACCCGCTGCGCGGCCGTGTATTGCGCCACCCGGCCGCCGGTGAACTCGACGCCGAAGTCCAGGCCGCGCCCGCCGATCCCGGCCAGGGCGAGCAGCAGCAGGCCGGCGCAGGCGCCCAGCCAGCGCCGCCGGTGGCGCATCAGCCGGGGCGGCCGCCGGGTCAGCCGGGTCCGGAGCCGGCCGACGGTGGCCATGCCGGTCAGGGTGGGCCGCCGGACGACGGCGGGCCGGCGCACCGCCCACTCGGCGAGCAGCCGGGTGATCAGCATGGCCGAGAACATCGAGGCCAGCACGCCGATCGAGAGCGTCACCCCGAAGCCCTTGACCGGGCCGGTGGCGAACACGAAGAGCAGACCGGCGGCGAGCAGCGTCGTCACGTTGGAGTCGGCCACCGCGCTCCATGCCTTCGCGAACCCGACGCGGAGCGGGCGCCGCAGGTCGCGCTCCTTGCCGGGGCCGGCCGCCCGAGGAGCGGTGTACTCCTCCCTGGCCCGTTCGAAGACCAGCACGTTGGCGTCCACCGCCATGCCGATGGCGAGGACGAAGCCGGCCAGCCCGGGCAGGGTGAGCGTCGTGCCGAGCGCGACCACGGCGGCGTACGAGATCAGTCCGTAGAGGGCGAGCGCGACGGTGGCCAGCACGCCGAGCAGGCGGTACACCGCGATGATGAAGGCCCCGGTGCAGAGCAGGCCGATGGCCGCGGCCAGGGCGCTGGCCCGGATCGCCTCGGCGCCGAGGGTGGGGCCGACGGTGCTCTGCTCGATCACCGTCACCGGGACGGGCAGGGCGCCGCCCTTGACCAGGGCGGCGAGGTCGCGGGCCTCGTCGGCCGAGAAGCCGCCGGTGATCTGCGTCGAACCGCCGGTGATCCCCTGCCCGCAGAGCACGCTGTCCTGGACACCGGGGGCGGACAGGACACGGTCGTCGAGCACGATGGCGACCCGGCGGGCGGGTTCGGCCGGCGCGGCGCACGCCGCCTCCCCGGTGAGCCGGGCCCAGGCGTCGCCGGCCGAGCCGCGGAAGGAGAGGTCGACGCTCCAGCCGAGGCCCGTCCGGGTGTCGAGGACGGCCGAGGCGTCCTTGACGCCGTCGCCGGTCAGCGCCGGCGGGCCCAGCCGCAGGTGGCCGCCGGGGAGGCCGGGGTCGGCGAGGACCCGGGACCCGTCCGCCGCGGGGGGTCCGGCCGGGCCGTCGGCGGTCGCGACGACGGGGTGGAAGGTGAGCTGGGCGGTGCGGCCGATGACCCCGGCGGCCTCGCGGGGGTCCTG
>NZ_JBHXTL010000287.1:0-2223 GCF_042677365.1 Kitasatospora sp. NPDC127116 | reverse complement strand
GCCGTAGGTCAGTGCGCCCCAGATCTCCCAGACGGAGAAGTCGAAGGCGAAGGAGTGGAACAGCGTCCACACGTCCTCGGGACCGAAGCCGAAGTTGCCGTCCGTGCCCCGTAGCCGGTTCACCACACTGCGGTGCTCGACCAGCACACCCTTGGGCACACCCGTCGAGCCCGAGGTGTAGATGACGTACGCGAGGTCGTCCGGGGTGGCCGACGGAACGGGGTCGGCTTCGGACTCGCGGGCGATCGACTCCTGGTCGGAGTCGACGCATACGGGGGTGAAGCCTGTCTGCGGGAGCCGGTCGAGCAGGCCGGACCGGGTGACCACCACCGGAGCCGCCGTGTCCTCGACCAGGAACGCCAGCCGGTCCGCCGGGTATTCGGGATCCAGCGGCACGTACGCGCCGCCGGCCTTCAGCACGCCCAGCAGGGCGACCACCAGGTCGGGTCCGCGTTCCAGGCACACCCCCACCAGAGCACCGGCGGCGATCCCGCGCCCGGTGAGGTGGTGGGCGAGACGGTTCGCCCGGGCGTTCAACTCACCGTAGGAGAGGGACTGTTCGCCGAAGACCACGGCCACCGCGTCCGGACACTCCCGCGCCCGCTCCGCCACCAGACAGTGCAGCGTCGCCGCGTCGTCGACGCGCGACCCACCACCACCCCACTCCGCCGACAGGGCCCGCAGCTCCGCCGCGCTCAGCATCTCCAACTCGCCCACCAGCGCCGTCGGATCGGCCACCAGCGACGACAGCAGCTCCACGAAGTGCCCGACCAGACGCTCGACCTCCGCATGCCGGAAAAGGCCCTTGTCGTAGGAGATGTTCACCTTGAGCCGCTCGCTGTCGTACACGATGGCCGTGATGGGGTAGCCGGTCCGCTCCACGTCGAGGCGGGAGGTGCGGACGAGTCCGTCGGGCAGTTCGTCCTCGCCCAGGCCGGGGAAGTTCTGGAAGACGAGGATCGACCGGAAGAGCTGCTCGCCCTTGGGAACGGCGCTCCACCGCTGGGCGTCCACCAGCGAGGTGTACTCGAACTGCCGCAACTCGACGTGCTCGGCCTGGAGTTCACGAAGCCACTCGGCCACCGGGAGCTCGGGCCGCACCCGGGCACGGACCGGCAGGGTGTTGATGAACAAGCCGATCATGGACTCCGCCTCGGGCAGCCCGTCGTGCCGGCCGGACATGATCGAGCCGTAGACCACGTCATCGCCTCCGCCGTAGCGGGAGAGCAGCAGCGTCCAGGCCCCCTGCACCACTGTGTTGACGGTCACCCGGTTGGACCGGGCGAAGGCGCCGAGCCGGTCCGTGGCCTCGGCGTCGAGCAGTAGCGCCACGTCGTCGAAACCGCGCTCGGCGGTGGCGCCGCCGATGCCCAGCGCCGTGGGCTCGGCGAATCCGTCCAGGTGGCGGCGCCAGAACCGCTCGGCACGATCCTGGGACTGCTTCCCCAGCCAGTCGATGTGGCGTGCGTAGGGAACCGGCTCGGCGAGGTCGGCGCGCGCGCCGTCCAGAGACGCGCGGTAGAGGGCGAAGACGTCCTTCATCACGAGCTGAGCGCTCCAGCCGTCGAGGACCAGGTGGTGGAACGTCCACAGGACCAGGGCACGGTCGTCCCCGAGCCGGACCACCGTCAGCCGCAGCAGTGGCGCGGACCCGAGGTCGAAGCCGCGAACCCGATCGTCCTCGACGAGCCCGTCAAGGCGGCGCTCCCGCTCGTCGGCCGGGAACGACCGCCAGTCGAGCACCTCGAAGGGCAGCTCGACCCGCCGCTGGACCACCTGCACCGGCTCGTCCAGGCCCTCCCACACGAAGGCGGTGCGCAGCACGGAGTGCCGGTCGACCACTGCCTGCCACGCCTCGCGCAACCGCGCCAGGTCCAGCGGCCCGGCGAACTCGTCGAGGAACTGCACCGTGTACGGGTGCACGTCCGAGGCGTCGTAGAGGCTGTGGAAGAGCATTCCGGACTGCAGCGGGGCGAGCCCGTACCTGGTCGGAGCGGGGCCGGTCGGCTCGGCCGAGCCCTCCTGCGCGGCTGCTGGCGTCTCGTGCCGGGCGATCTCGGCGACGGTCTGGTGCTGGAAGATCATGCGTGGGGTGAGGTGCAGGCCGTAGCGTTTGGCGCGGGAGATGACCTGGATGGTGAGGATGGAGTCGCCGCCGAGTTCGAAGAAGTTGTCGTGGACGCCGACGCGGTCGACGCGGAGGACCTCGGCCCAGATGCGGGT
>NZ_JBHXTL010000286.1:0-2441 GCF_042677365.1 Kitasatospora sp. NPDC127116 | reverse complement strand
GCCCCCGCAGGACGTCCTGCGGGGGCCGCGGCCGTGGGAGCCCGGGCCGCTCAGGCCCGGACGGTCGCGCTCCAGGCGGCCTCGGCGGCGGCCAGCGCGGGCGCCGGGTCGGCGTCCGTCGCCCCGGCCAGGCCCGACAGGCAGGCGCGGACGGTGTCCAGCGCGGCCGCCCGCCCGTAGTGGTTGACCCGCAGCATCGAGCCGGCCAGGGCGCCGCCGCCCGGCTGGACGGGCAGGGCCGGGTCGAGGCGGGCGGCGAGGGCGGTCGCGTCGACGCCGTCCGGGGTGCGCAGGGTGGTGGCGACCGGGGCCGCGTGGGCGTCCTCGACGACGTACGGGGCCAGGGTGCCGAGCGCGCGGACGCCGGCCCGGGTGGCGGCCGAGGCGGCCCGGTGGCGGGCGATCACGGCCGGCAGGCCGTCGGCGGCGATCCGGTCCAGGCAGGCGCCGAGCGCGAGCATCTCCAGCTGGGCCGGGGCGTGCGGCAGCACCGCGCGGCCGGCGTCGGTCCAGCGCTCCTTCCAGTCGAGCAGCGAGAGGTAGGAGCGGCGCGGGGCGGCCGGGTTGGCGGCGATCCGCTCCCAGGCGCGCGCGGAGACGGAGACGGCGGAGACCCCGGCCGGGCCGCCCATCGCCTTCTGGCCGCCGATGACGCACAGGTCGACGCCCCACTCGTCGGTGAGCAGCGGCTCGGCGGCGACGGAGGCGACCGCGTCGAGCATCAGCAGCGCGCCGTGCTCGCGGACCACGGCACCGATCCCGGCGACCGGGTTGGTGTTGCCGGTGGCGGCCTCGGCGTGCACCAGGGAGACGAAGTCGATCCCCGGGTGGGCGTCGAGGGCCTCGGCCACCTGCTCGGCGCTCACCGCGCTGTCGAAGGGCACGGCCAGGTCGACGACCTTCGCCCCGCAGGAGCGCAGCCAGTTGCCGAAGGTCTGCCCGTACGGGCCGGTGACGATGTTGAGGGCGGTCGAGCCGGGGTGCGCGGCGCCGCGGATCGCGGCCTCCAGGGGCAGGAGCGCCTCGCCCTGGGTGACGATCACATCGGCCTCGGTGTGCAGCAGCGCGGCCACCCGGTCCTCGATCGCCGCGAACTCGGCGGCGCTGAGCGGGGGCAGGTCGAGGAAGGGACTCACGTCTTGATCGCCTTTCGCGGGGGTGGGGTGCGGAAACGAGTCTGCCGCATCATGACTGCTTACACGGAACCCGCCCGTCGGTAGAGTGCGGCCATGAGCGATGGCGCGGTGCTGCACGTGCGGGGTCGGGTGCTGGTCGGTCCGCAGGACGTCCGGGACGAACTCTGGGTGGTGGACGGCCGGGTGAGCTTCACCCGCCCGCCGACCGCCGGGGACGTGCGGACGGTGGACGGCTGGGTGCTGCCTGGCCTGGTGGACGCGCACTGCCACGTCGGCCTGGACGCGCACGGCGCGGTGGACGCCGCGACCAGCGAGAAGCAGGCGCTCACCGACCGGGACGCCGGCACCCTGCTGATCCGCGACGCCGGCTCGGCCGCCGACACCCGGTGGATCGACGAGCGCGAGGACCTGCCCCGGATCATCCGGGCCGGGCGGCACATCGCCCGCACCCGCCGCTACATCCGCAACTACGCGCACGAGATCGAACCCGGCGACCTGGCCGCCTACGTGCGGGCCGAGGCCCGGCGCGGGGACGGCTGGGTGAAGCTGGTCGGCGACTGGATCGACCGCGAGCGCGGCGACCTCGCCGCCTGCTGGCCCGGCGACGCGCTGGCCGAGGCGATCGCGGCGGCGCACGAGGAGGGTGCCCGGGTCACCGCGCACTGCTTCTCCGCCGAGTCGCTGCCGGACCTGCTGGCGGCCGGGATCGACTGCGTCGAGCACGCCACCGGGCTGACCGAGGAGCTGATCCCGGCCTTCGCCGAGCGCGGGGTGGCGATCGTGCCGACGCTGGTCAACATCGCCACCTTCCCGGACCTCGCGGCCGGCGGCGAGGCCAAGTTCCCGGCCTGGTCGGCGCACATGCGGCGGCTGCACGAGCGCCGGTACGACACCGTGGGCGCCGCGCACGACGCCGGCATCCCGGTGTTCGTCGGGACGGACGCGGGCGGCTCGCTGGCGCACGGGCTGGTCGCGGACGAGGTGGCGGAGCTGGTGAAGGCGGGGCTGAGCCCGGCGCAGGCGCTGTCGGCGGCGAGCTGGGGAGCGCGCGAGTGGCTGGGGCGGCCGGGGCTGGAGGAGGGCGCGCCGGCGGACTTCGTGGTGTACGCGCAGGATCCGCGGGCGGACGTCCGGGTGCTCGCGGACCCGCGGCTGGTGGTGCTGCGGGGGCGGCCGGTCGGGTAGGCCCGCGGTGTCCTCGGCCGGGCCGAGGGCCCCCCCCCCCGGACCCCCCCACCCCGCACACAACCCACAAAAAAACCAACAAGGCCACGTGGCGGAGTGCCCCGGGGAATAAAAAAAAAA
>NZ_JBHXTL010000285.1:0-2540 GCF_042677365.1 Kitasatospora sp. NPDC127116 | reverse complement strand
CTCAAGGTTTAGCCTCATCCAGTTTCGCTCGCCACTACTCCCGGAATCACGGTTGTTTTCTCTTCCTGCGGGTACTGAGATGTTTCCGGTCGACGGACCTCGCCCTTCCGCGTTACCCACCACGAGCGCACACCTACCGCTATTGTCACAGGAAGCAATCAACAGGTACGGGGAGAGAGGGAGATGTACAATAACTTGCAGCTCGTGGGCCTTGGCGAAAGAAGCGGAACCGTCAATTCACCTTTTCGCCCGGATCTTACCGCAGGACAAAAGCTTCACCCTGTCACCTTCGAGGTCCTCGGCCCCGTTTGCGTGAACAGCCATGAGCAGCGACGGTCGGTCAGCGCCCGCAAAGTGGAAATCCTGTTCGCCGCACTGCTGGCCCGGGCCGAACAGAGCGTGGGAATCGACGAGCTGATCACCGAACTCTGGGGGGAACGTCCACCGCTGCGCGCCACTTCGGCCCTGTACGTCTACGTGTCCCAGCTCCGGAAATTCCTGATCAGGGCCGGCTGTACGGGCAGCGTCATCGAAACCCAGCATTCCGGTTACATGCTGCACCTCGGCCCGCACGGGTTGGACGTCGAAGCGTTCCTGTGGCTGGCGCAGAACGGCCGCCAGCACGTCGACCGCGAGGAGCACGAACAGGCAGTCGCGGAATTCAAACGGGCGCTCGGCATGTGGCACGGTCCGGCCCTCGGCAACCTGCGGGACGGGCCCATCGTCAACGGCTTCGCCACCTGGATCCAGGAGCACCGCCTGGAATGCATCGAGATCATGATGCAGTCCAATCTCGCCCTCGGCCGGCACCGCGAGATCATCGGGCAGCTCTACTCGCTCACCGTCGACCAGCCGTTCCGCGAGACCTTCTACCGGCAGCTGATGATCGCGCTCTACCGGTCCGAACGGCGGGCAGACGCACTGAACGTCTACCGAGCCGCCCGGGAAACCCTCCGTCGCGACCTCGGCATCGATCCCGGATCCGCGCTGCGCACCCTCCATCAGGAAATCCTCACCGCCGACGACCGGCCGGGGGCCATCGGATGACGGGTACGCCCGCCAGGCCAAGGGAGAAAAAGGCACGGCTTTAGAGGCCGGACCGACCATAGCGGAAAGACTTTCTCCACCATCGAACCAGGGAGCGACATGGTGAACATCGTCATCGACAACGTGACGGAAAAGACGGTCCGCTACCACTACATCGGACAGAACGAGCCGCTGCCGATCCAGAAGGTCGGGGACGCCATCGTCTATTTCGACGAGATCTACGACGCCGACGGCACCACGATCGGACACACTGTCGGTATGGTGACGGCCACGCATGTCGCACCGAACGGCCACCTCATGACCCACTACGAGGAGGCCATCGAGCTCCCCGACGGAACGCTGCGATCCAGCGGCACCATCGACCGGCAGGAAATGCTGGGCGGAGCCTGGGCCCGGTTCCCCGCTATCGGCACCGGAGGCAAGTTCCTCGGACTCACCGGAATCCGGGAATGGGGCCTGATCCTTCCCGTCTCCACCATGACGGTGAACCTCCGGATCACTCTGAACGGCTGATCTCTTCCAATCCTGGCCGAATTCCGGTCCCGTCCCGGCATGCCTACCGCTGCCGGGGCGGGACCGTTTTCCGGTCGGGGCCGGCCGGTTCCGCCGTCGCCCGGACCACCGCGCCGAGCCGTGAGGCGAACGGCCCGGCCGACTCCCGCAGGAAGAAGAAGTGCCCACCGTCGAAGCGGTGCAGCGCGCCCCCCACCGACCCGGCCCCGACCCAGGCGAGCGCGTCCCGCTCGGTCACCAGCGGATCCGCGACACCGTGGAAGACGTCGACCGGGCAATCCAGCGGCGCCGTCGGCGAGGTGCTCCGCGTCGCGCACAACCCCAGGTCGGCGCGGGTCAGTTCCAGCGCCGGCCGGTACCAGTCCGGGTACCTCAGCAGGTCCGGGGACATGCCCCCGCAGTCCACGATCCTCTCCAGCAGCTTCTCGTCGGAGTCGACGTGTGCCGCGACGAAGGCCGCCGGCAGCCGCGGCCCCCGGGCCGCCCCGGCGACGAGTCGGTCGGGGATCCGCACACCCCGTTCCTGCCGACGGGCCACCAGATCGTGCGCCACCAGGGCGCCCATGCTGTGCCCGTAGAACACGTGCGGCCCGGCCAGGTACGGGTCGAGCTGCTGGTCGAGGACGGCCACCAGCTCCGCCATCGAGCCGGGTCGTCGGTCCCGCAGCCGGTTCTCCCGGCCGGGCAGCTGGACCGGCAGCACGTCCGCAACGGGCGCGAGGGCGGTACGCAGCGCGGTGAACACCGATGCGCTGCCACCGGCGTGAGGAAAGCAGAACAGCACCGGTCGCCCGTCCGCCGCGGGCCCGGCCGTCAGGTACGGCGTGGTCGCGGCCGCTCGGCCGGAGCCGGGGGTGGGTTGGTCCCGATCGCGCATGCGAGTGCCTCTCCTGGGTTTTCCACCATGCTCGGTGCGGCGCATTCACTGCCGCTGAACCCGGTCCAAAGGCCCGTCGTCGGGTGCCCCGGCCCACCGGTGG
>NZ_JBHXTL010000284.1:0-2593 GCF_042677365.1 Kitasatospora sp. NPDC127116 | reverse complement strand
GACCGCCCGCCCCCCCTCTGCCGGGCGCGGGTTCCACAGTCGGCCCCCGCGGGGGGCCCATGTTGGGTGCGGCGCCCCGGGCCACTCGCGCCGGGGGCCGCCGAGACCTTCGTTCCGGGTGGGCTCGTGTGCTCACACACGAGCCCACCCGGTTCCGCAAGGGCCGTTGCCGCTGTCTCCGAGTCGGTCAGGAACGCCGAGCGAGCCGATACGGGCCGAGGAAATAGGACAGGGCGGCGTGCGACGGCCCATCAGCGACCTCGCCGCCCGTCAGGAGCTTCACTACTTCGCTTTCAGGTACCCACGCCACGCGGGTCGCCTCGGACACGTCCTCGGGCTCGCCGACCCGGGTGCAGTCCGTGACGTGGTAGGCGTGGAAGTGGGCGTCGCCGATGCCGGCCATGGCGTCGTACTCGGTCAACAGCTCGACCCGGCCGGGACGCCAGCCGGTCTCCTCCTCGACCTCGCGGACGATGGCCGCCGCTGGCTCCTCGCCGGGCTCGGTCCATCCGGCCGGCACCTCCCAGCCCCAGCGGCTGGTGATGAACCGGTGCCGGTAGAGGAGGAGGAACTCGCCGGCCTCGTTGGTGACGACGGCGGTGGTCGAGGCGCGGGGGTAGCGGACGACATGGTGGTCGATCCGGCCGACGCCGGGGATCTCGACGTCATCGAGCCAGACCTCGACCCACGGGCTCCCGTAGACCTGCCGACGCCCGAACACTTCCCATTCCACGAACAGCCCCTCCCTTACACGCGCACCAGTTGAGTTCCCAACTCTCTCACCCGTGCGGCGAGTTCCCGAGGCAACAACGGGAAGACCCCATTACCCGCCTGCGGGTAATGGGGTCTCGGACAGCTCGAACGGTGCGTCAGACGTCGTTGAACTCGCCGGAGCGGACGGCGGCAACGAAGCTCGACCAGGCGTCGACCGGGAAGGCCAGAGCAGGACCCTCGGGGTCCTTGGAGTCACGAACGGGGACGATGCCGGGCATGCTGTCGGATACCTCGATGCACTGTCCACCGTTGCTGCTGTAGCTGGACTTGAACCAGTCGAGGGTCATACTCGCCTCCGTAGCTCGCGGATCATCGCCACCGAGTCCGCCTGTGAAAGGGCATGCGTTTGCAGCTGATAGTAGGCCGCCAACTCGGCTGTCACCGCCTTGATATCCCGCTCCAAGCGCCCTTGGTGTGCACTCTCGGCGTAGGAGACCAGCGACCGGTCCGGCAACGTCAGGATGGACACCGGAAGATCAAAAGCCCTGTTCTCGCCGAGCTCGAACGGGGCTATCTGGAGTCGCACCGTGGGGTCGCCGGCAAAATCAACGAGGTGGTCAAGCTGAGCCGCCATCACAGCATCCCCGCCCACAGGCCGACGAATGCAACTCTCGTCCATGACGACATGAACCAGCGGTGACGGTTCCCGGCGCATACCAGCCTGGCGGTTTATGAGGACTCGCACCCGTTCGTCTGCCTGGTCCTGCGTGATGCTCCTCCGGCGCACAGCACCCGCCGCAATGGCGGTTGCGTACTCCCTCGTTTGCAGCAAGCCCGGCACGATGCCGAGTTCGAAGAGTCGCAGTTCAGCGGCTCGACGTTCTTGGGTGACGAACTCGGCGAACCCTTCCAGCAGTGCGCTGTACTTGACGTCGCCGGCCTTGTGCTTGAACGTGCCTGCCTGCGATGTGTCAAATGCTCTGTCAAGAGCCGCAGCAATCCGTTGAGTTGGTTTCCGCCGACCATTTTCAAGAGCTGAGACGAAGGAAGAGGTGCAGCCGATCAATCCGGCAAGGTGCTCCTGCGTCCACCCCCGCTGCTCGCGCAACGCCCGGAGAAAGGCCCCGAACTCGGCGGAAGGGGAGGCCTGGGGGTCAAGTTCACGTTTGTTCAAGGCGATTCACCCTACCAATCAAACGGCAAAGTCAAGTTGAACAGCTCCGAAGTCTAGAGGACATTGGGCGCACTGGGTAGTCACATCACTACGGACCGGAGCGAAGCTGTGATGTGCAAGCCCTCAGCCAGACGCCGAAGGTGCACCGCCCGAGGCTGACCGAGCCGCTCAGACCTCACCCCATCCGAGGTGCCTCCATGCTCAAAACCCCCCCGCCCCCGCGCATTCGTCGCCCGCCTTGACTCCCGGGTCGAATTCACGCCCCTGGCCCGCTACTTGCTCCGGGCCTACCTCTCCGGACTGCCCTCCGGGGACCGCTACCGCGACACCGCCGAACTGCTGCTCGGCGAACTCTTCGCCAATGCCGTCCGGCACGCCGACGCGCCCGACGACCGTCGCATCGAGATCCGCTTCGCCCTCGTCCACTCCCGCCTGCGGCTGGAGGTGCACGACGCTGGCAGCGGGCGCCCCTCCCTCCGTGTCGCCGCGCCGGACGACGAGCACGGGCGTGGCCTGCTCCTCGTCGACCGGCTCGCTGAGCGCTGGGGCTGCGAATCCCGCCCCTGCGGCATCGGCAAGTTCGTCTGGGCCCTCGTCGCCCCCGCCCCCGGCCCCGCCCTCGTCACCGCCTGAAAGCACACCCCCATGCACCTCACCACCCTCGCCGGCCACGCCCTCTCCCGCGGCCGCACCCCCGCCGACACC
>NZ_JBHXTL010000283.1:0-2660 GCF_042677365.1 Kitasatospora sp. NPDC127116 | reverse complement strand
TTTTGCGGGGGGTTTTTTTTTTTTTAATACTCGCCGGCCCCCCCCGGGGGGGGCCCCCCCCGGGGGGGGGGCGCCGATTCGGGGCTTGGCTGGCGACCCGGGGGCGGGCGCGCGCCCTCCGGCGCGCGCACTTTCGCCACACACGAGGGCAGAGAGATGGCTGCGCTACCTGAGGGCACACCCTGTTGGGCCGACGCGATGTTCACCGACCTGGAGGGCGCGAAGGCCTTCTACGGCGACGTGTTGGGCTGGACCTTCGGCGAGAGCTCGTCGGAGTTCGGGAACTACACCCAGGCCTACTCGGACGGCAAGGCGGTCGCCGCGATCGTGCCGCCGATGCCGGGCGCGGAGGCCCAGTCCGCCTGGTGCCTCTACCTGGCCTCGCCCGACGCCGGTGCCACCGCGACGCGGATCCGCGCCAACGGCGGCGAGGTGGTCATGGGGCCGATGCAGGTCGGCGACTTCGGCACGATGGTGATCGCCAAGGACCCGGCCGGAGTGGTGTTCGGCGTCTGGCAGGCCGGCCGGCACGAGGGCTTCGAGAAGCAGGGCGAGCCCGGCGCCTACACCTGGGCCGAGCTGGTGACCCGCGAGCCCGCGAAGGCGGACGCCTTCTTCCCGGCGGTCTTCCCGTTCGGCGTGAAGAAGATGGCGGGCGGGGACTTCGACTACCGGATGTTCCAGGTCGACGACCGGCCGGTGCTCGGCCGAATGGGCGCGGAAGGGGACTTCCTGCCGCCCGAGGCGCCCTCGTACATCAGCGTCTACTTCGCGGTGGACGACACCGACGCCGCGATCGGCCGGCTGACGGCCCGCGGCGGCAAGGTGTACTTCGGGCCGATGGACAGCCCGTTCGGCCGGTTCGCGGCGGTCGGCGACCCGCAGGGGGCGGCCTTCGGGTTGATCGACATCGGTCGGCGGGTAGGGGAGCAGCCGGAGACGGTGGACATCTGATGCGTCCGACGGGACGACGAGCGGCAGGGGTGGCCGATGGGTGAGCGCGAGGAACTCGTCGAAACGCTGGACAAGCACCGCGAACTGCTGCGGCGCACCGTACGGGATCTCACCGACGCGCAGGCGGCCGAGCGCACCACGGTCAGCGAGCTGTGCCTCGGCGGCCTGGTCAAGCACGTGGCGGCGGTCGAGGCGCGCTGGGCGCGGTTCATGACCGGCGGCGCGGAGGCGATGCGGCGCGGGGACGGGGGCGCCGCCGACCCGGACGCCTGGGCGGCCCAGTTCCGGATGGCGGAGGGCGACACCCTGGCCGGGCTGCTCGCCGAGTACGAGCGGACGGCGCGCGGGACGGACGAGCTGGTCCGGACCCTGCCCGACCTCGACCTCGCCCACGAGCTGCCGCCCGCACCCTGGTTCCCGCCGGGCACGGCCTGGTCGGCCCGGCGGGTGCTGCTGCACCTGATCGCCGAGACCGCGCAGCACGCCGGGCACGCGGACATCATCCGGGAGTCGCTGGACGGGGCGAAGTCGATGGGCTGAGCGGCGGTTCGCCCGGCAACCGAGCGGCGGTTCGAGCACATCGAGCGGCGCCGGGGGCGGCCGTCAGGGCAGCTCCACGCCGAGGAGCTCGCGCAGCGCCCGGCCGCCGTCCGGGGTGACCCGAAGGGCCCGGCCGGAGCCGATCCGCTCCACCCAGGCACGGTCCAGGGCGGCCCGGCAGAGTGCCGCGCCGAGCGCCCCGCCCAGGTGGGTGCGGCGTTCCGTCCAGTCCAGGCAACCGCGCACGACCGGGCGTCCGCCCCGGCGGCCCGCGCGCGGCGGCAGCTCGATCGCCTGCGCGGCCAGCCAGTCCTGGCCGTGCCCGGTGACGGCCAGCCCGCCCTCCTCGGTGACCAGGCCGCGGGCGAACAGCGCGTCCGACACGGCCACGCCGAGGCGTCCGGCCAGGTGGTCGTAGCAGGTACGGGCCCGGGCCTCGGCACTCAGCCGGGTGGCCTCGGTCAGGTTGCGCGGCGCGGTCGCGGGGCCGGTGCCGGGGCTGGTGCCGGACTCGGCGAAGACGGTGAGGTCCTCGATCAGCGTGGCCACCGCGGGCGTGGCCAGCCGGACGTACCGGTGCCGGCCCTGTCGTTCCTCGGCCAGCAGCCCGCCCGCGATCAGCCGGGACAGGTGCTCGCTGGCCGTGGACGGCGCCACGCGCGCGAGGCGGGCCAGCTCACCGGCGGTCCAGGCGCGACCGTCGAGCAGCGCCGTGCAGATGGCGGCGCGGGTGGGGTCGGCGAGCAGGGCGGCGAAGGCGGCGAGCGTCATGCCTCCATGGTCGGGGCACGAGGGTGCGTGCGGGCGCCGAGTCGCGTACCGGGGCGGAGCGGCGCACGGAGGACGGGGCGGTCGCGGCGGCGGGGCCGCGTGGGGGAGCGGAGCCGGGGACATGCCGTCATCGTCACCCCCGCACGGTTCGGCCGGGGCCGAAACGACCCGGGGCCACGATGACGGCATGAGCGAAACCACGGTGGTCTCCGGCCCCGCGACGATGACCTTCTCCCGCTACGACGACGTGACGGCGGCGCTGGCCGACCCGGCGCTGGTCCCGCCGCCCGCCGGGCCGGCCGTGCCCCGAGCGCCCGGCGCCGCCCCCCGCACGGTGGCCTGGCTGCGGTCCGCCGTCGCCCGGGTCAGTTGCGGCGAGCCGCACGCCCGGCGGC
>NZ_JBHXTL010000282.1:0-2675 GCF_042677365.1 Kitasatospora sp. NPDC127116 | reverse complement strand
TTGTCTCACGCTTCTGTTGTTTTTAAGCGACTTGAGGGTGGGGTCTGGGTTTCCCCCGCACCTGCACCGGGGGGGCCCCTGCGACATCGCGGGCGCCCGGCCGGTCGCGCTCCTGCGTCCGGTGGCTGCTCGGCCGGGCCGGTCCCCAGGTGCACTCGTGCTCGGACTTTGCAATTGAGTGCGTGTTACTGCTTATTTTGCCCGTCATCTTGTCAAGAACGAGCAGAGCCCCGTACAAATGATCCGGCTGGGACCACAGCAGCCATCCATGCCCTGACCCCGAGATCCCGTGAGGTCGAAGCGTGTCAACTGCCCTCCGCCGGTGGCTCCGTACCACCGTCGCCTGCTGTACGACGCTCGCCGCCGTGTCCACCGCCACGCTCCTGGCACAGCCCGCGGTCGCCGCCGAGCCCTCCCCGCCCGGCACCGTCGCCGAGTACCCCAACTACGCCCCCACGCCGCCCATGGGCTGGAACGACTGGTCGTACTACCAGTGCGGGATCGACGAGAAGACCATCCTCGACAACGCCCGGGCCCTCGTCACCACCGGGCTGGCGAAGAAGGGGTACGACACCGTCACCATCGACGACTGCTGGATGTCCGGACAGCGCGACGCCCAGGGCAACCTGGTCGCCGACCCGCAGCTGTTCCCGGACGGCATGGCCTACGTCGGCCGCCAGGTCCACGACCTCGGCCTGAAGTTCGGCATCTACGAGGACGCCGGGACCACCACCTGCGGCGGCTACCCCGGCTCCCTCGACCACTGGCAGCAGGACGCGGACCTGTTCGCGACCTGGGCCGTCGACTACGTCAAGCTCGACGGCTGCAACGTCCCGGTCAAGCCCGGTGAGACCGAGGAGCAGAGCTACCGCGACACCTACACCGCGATGAGCCGGGCGCTGCTCAACACCCACCGCAGGATGGTCTTCTCGATCTCCGCGCCCGCCTACTTCCAGGGCACGCCGAACTGGGACTCGGTGATCCGCTGGTCCGCGCCGCTCGGCAACCTGTGGCGGGAGGGCGCGGACATCGCACTCGGCCAGGCCAGTGGCGCCGAGAAGTGGGCGTCGATCACGTACAACTACGGCTACAACGTCGGACTGGCCGACCTGCAGCGCCCCGGCCGGTGGAACGACCCCGACTTCCTGCTCGCCGGCGACTCCGGGCTCAGCCAGGACGAGATGCAGAGCCAGATCTCGCTGTGGGCCATGATGGCCGCGCCGCTGATCTCCAGCACCGACCTCACCCGCCTCTCCCCGGCCGCGCTGGACCTGCTCGGCAACCGCGATGTCATCGCCGTCGACCAGGACCGGCTGGGCCTCCAGGGGCGCGTCGTCCAGCACGGAACCGGCTACGACGTGCTGAGCAAGCCGCTGGCCGGCGGGGACCGCGCGGTCGCGCTCTTCAACTCCTCCGACACCGCGCAGACCATCACCACGACCGCCGCCCGGGCCGGCCTGCCCGCTGCCGCCGGCTACCGGCTCGACGACCTGGTGACCAAGCAGGCCGTCGGGACCACCGGCGTGATCTCCGCGAACGTGCCGCCGCACGCCACGGTGCTCTACCGGGTCCACCCCGGCGCGACCCACGGCCTGGCCCCCGCCACCACCGTCACCTGGCAGGACGTCAGCACGGCCCAGGAGCCCGGGACGTACCGGATCACCCTGGCCGACAACGGCGCCGTCGCGCTGAACGACACCGACCTGCGGATCAGCGCCCCCGCCGACTGGACCGTCACCCCGGCGACCGTCGCGCTCCCGCGCATCGCGCCGGGCGCAACCGCGTCGGCCACGGTGACGGTGCACGGCCCCCAGGGCGCTCCCGGGACCACGGTCACGGCGATCACCGCCACCGCGAGCTACCGGGCCCGGCCGGCCGGGGTCGACACCGTCAGCGGTGAGCAGACGATCGTGCGGACCGTGCCCTACCCGTCGCTGGAGGCCGCGTTCAACAACGTCGGCGCCACCTCGGAGAGCGACACCGCTCCCGGCAACTTCGACGGCGCCGGGAACAGCTACTCGGCGCAGGCCCTGGCCCGGGCCGGCGCCACCGCGGGCGCCACGATCAGCGCCAACGGCCTCAGCTTCACCTGGCCGTCCGCGGCCGCCGGCACCAACGACAACGTGTCGGCCGCCGGTCAGGAGATCACCTTCAGCGGCCAGGGCAGCGCGCTGGGCTTCCTCGGCGCCGAAGCGGGCTTCGCCTCCGGCACGGTCACCGTCGCCTACACCGACGGCACCACCAGCAGCGGCCAGTTGGGCTTCCCCAACTGGTGCTGCACCCCGACCGACGCCTACGGCGCGAAGACCGCGTTCACCACGGACCACCGCAACACGCCCACCGGCCCGGGCAACTTCGGCACCGGCTACGGCGTGTTCACCAACACCGTCCCGTTGACGCCCGGCAAGACGATCCGTTCCGTCACGCTGCCCAGTGCCGCTGCGATCCACGTGTTCGCGCTGGCCGTCCAGCCGTGATCCGCGCCGCCCGGCCCACCGGACCGGCTCCGGTGGGCCGGGCGGTCGGCGTTCCCCCGCCCGGGACTCCGCTCCGGTTCCCCTGCACGAGAATCCGCCCCTCCCCGCGAACGGCATCCAGGACCCACCCATGATCGTCACGAACCGCATCACCCTGGCCGGCGCCCGCCTGGTCCTGCCCGGCGGCGTCGTCGAGGG
>NZ_JBHXTL010000281.1:0-2751 GCF_042677365.1 Kitasatospora sp. NPDC127116 | reverse complement strand
GGGCCACCCGGCTGCGGGAGGCCGGCCGGGTGGCCCACCGGGTGCCGGGCGACGGATCGTCAGCGCCGCCCGGGCGCCGGCAGTCCGAGGTGGTCCCGCAGGGTGGGGCCGGTGTAGTCGGTGCGGAACACCCCGCGCTCCTGGAGCAGCGGTACGACCCGGTCGACGAACTCGTCCAGCCCGCCCGGGGTGAGGTGCGGGACGAGGATGAAGCCGTCGGCCGCGTCGTTCTGCACGAAGTGGTCGATCTGCGCGGCGACGGTGGCGGGCGAGCCGATGAAGGACTGCCGGCCGGTCAGCTCGATCACCAGTTCGCGGCTGGTCAGCTTCTTCTCCGCGGCCACCGCCCGCCACCGTTCGGCGAGGGCCACCGGGTCGGCGTGCCGGACCCGCCCCTGGACCAGGCCGCTGTCCGGGTCGGGGTCGACGGTCGGCAGCGGTCCGTCGGGGTCGTGGTCGGACAGGTCGACGCCCCAGACCTGCTCCAGGAAGGCGATCGTGGTCTGCGGGCCGACCTGGGCCCGGCGGATCCCGTGGGCCCGTTCGGCCGCCTCGGCGTCGGTGTCGCCGAGGACGAAGGTGACCCCGGGCATGATCTTCAGCTCGTCCGGCTTGCGCCCGTACGCGGCGAGCCGGCGCTTGACGTCGGTGTGGAAGGCCTGGCCGTCGGCGAGGGTGGAGTGCCGGGAGAAGACCACGTCGGCGGTGGCGGCGGCGAACTCGCGCCCCTCGTCGGAGTCCCCGGCCTGGATCACCACCGGGTGGCCCTGCGGCGGCCGAGGCAGCGAGAGCCTGCCCTCGACCTCGAACTGCGGGCCGCGGTGCCGGGCGGGTTCGTCCTCGGCGTCCCAGAACTCCCGTGCCAGCTGGACGAATTCGGCGGCGCGGGTGTAGCGGTCGGCGCGGTCCAGGTAGCCGCCGCGGCGGAAGTTCTCCCCGGTGAAGGCGTCCGAGGAGGTGACCACGTTCCAGGCCGCGCGGCCGCCGGAGAGGTGGTCCAGCGAGGCGAAGCGGCGGGCCAGTTCGTACGGCTCGTTGAAGGTCGCGTTGACGGTGGCGGCCAGGCCGAGCCGTTCGGTGACGGCGGCGAGCGCGTTCAGCACGGTGATCGACTCGGGGCGGCCGACCACGTCGAGGTCGTGGATGAGGCCCTTGGTCTCGCGCAGCCGCAGGCCCTCGGCGAGGAAGAAGAAGTCGAACTTCCCGCGTTCGGCGGTCTGCGCGAGGTGGCGGAACGAGGAGAACTCGATGTGGCTGCCGGAGGCCGGGTCGCTCCACACCGTGGTGTTGTTGACGCCGGGGAAGTGCGCGGCCAGGTGGATCTGCTTGAGCGGTCGGTCCGTCATCGGGTCACCTCGGCGAGGGCGGGGGAAGCGGCGGGGGCACCGGCGGGGCGGGCGGCGTAGCGGCTGGCCGGGCGGGCCAGGCCGAGGTGGTCGCGCAGGGTGCGGCCGGTGTACTCGGCGCGCAGCAGGCCCGCGGCGCGCAGGGCGGGGGCGATCCGGTCGGCCAGTGCCGCCAGGTCGCGCGGCGGGTCGGCGGGGGAGAGGTGGAAGCCGTCCACGCCGGTGCCGGTCGCGGTGAGTTCGGCGAGCAGCCGCTCGTCGGCGGCCCGGTCGGGCAGGGCGGACAGGGCGGTGTCGAGCCGGGCGAGGATGCGCAGGCCCTCCCCGGCGCGCAGCCGCAGTTCGGTGGCGGCGGTCAGCCTGGTGGCGCGGTCGGGGGCGTCGAGCAGCACGACGTCGGCGTGCCGGATCGCGGCGGCGGTCCGGGCCCGTCCGCCCGGGGAGGCGTCCGGCGCGAGGTCGGCGGCGGCGACCGGTACCGCGACCACCGGGCGGCCCTGCGGCGGGCGCGGGGTGATGGACGGGCCGCGGACCGAGAAGTGCGGGCCCTCGAAGTCGATGTAGTGCAGTTTGTCGCGGTCGATGAACCGCCCGGTCGCGGTGTCGCGGATCTCCGCGTCGTCCTCCCAGCTGTCCCAGAGCCGGGCGGCCACCTCGACGGCGTCGGCGGCCTCGGCCCACAGCTCGTCCTCGGCGGCGACCGGGCGGCGGCCGAAGGCCCGGGCCTCGGCCTCGGTCGTGGAGACGCCGACCAGCCAGCCGGCCCGGCCCTCGCTCGCCCAGTCCAGGGTGTTGACCGAGATCGAGGTGTGGAAGGGCTCGGTGTGGGTGGTGGTGACGGTCGGCACCAGTCCGACCCGGTCGGTCAGCGGGGCGATCCGGGCGAGGGCGGCGAGCGCGTCGGGGCGGCTCGGTGCGGCGGCGAAGGAGTCGTCGAGGGTGACGAAGTCCAGGGTGGCCCGCTCGGCGAGGCGGGCGAGGTAGGCGTAGTGCCCGGCGTCGAAGCGGCCGGGGCTGTCGAGGGCGGCGGACAGGTGCAACTGGCGGGGCATGGTGAGCCTGACTTCCTCGTGCGGACGCGTGCGGGCGCCGGCGCGGCCGTGCGGGGAGCACGGGAGCGCGGGGGCACGCCGGAGCGCGGTGGCGGCCCGCGGGCGGAGCCCGTGCGGGCGGGGGGAAGGTCCGGCGCCGGGCGGGACGTCAGCCGGGCGGCGGCGGGGGAACGGTCAGCTCAGCCGCGACACGCCGCGGACCACACGCGACCGAAGTCGATGTGGCTGCGGGTGACCAGCGGGCACGAGGCGTTCACCGCTTCAGTTGACCAGGGCGTCCGTCGGTTCGTCAACCGCCGTTTCCGTCGGCCCGCGGTGCCCGGGCACGCCGAAGGCCCCGCCCCGCCGCTTGG
>NZ_JBHXTL010000280.1:0-2865 GCF_042677365.1 Kitasatospora sp. NPDC127116 | reverse complement strand
TTTTTATGACACTGGTTGTGACGGGTGCTGTCCACCTGTTGCCGCGCGGCCGCCGACAGTCCCCCGTCGACGCACCGGCGCCCCGGGGGCGGTTCGACTAGAACCGCCCCGGGGGCTCCGGGCTTCCGTACCTCCGGACCGCTACTGGCTCTTGATCGAGTCCAGGATGTCCAGCCTGGCCGCCCGGTGGGCCGGCCAGAGCGCGGCCAGCAGACCGATCACGGCGGCCGCGAGCAGGAAGCCGACGATCTGCACCGGCGGGACGACGGTGGTGATGCCCTTGAGGCTGTCCGCCAGCGTGCGCACGCCCGCCCAGGCGACCAGGATGCCGAGGCCGACACCCACCAGCCCGCCGAACAGCGCGATCAGCAGCGACTCCAGCCGGACCATCCGGCGGATGCCGAGCCGGTCCAGGCCGATCGCCCGCAGCATGCCGATCTCCCGGCGGCGCTCGAACACCGACATCGCCATGGTGTTGACCACGCCGAGCACCGCGATGACCACGGACATGCCGAGCAGGCCGTACATCATGTTCAGGATTCCGGTGATCATCTGGCGGTTCTCCGCCTTGATCTCCTTCGCGCCCTTGACCGCGATCAGCGGGTTGCCGCCGGTCGCGTCGCGCAGCGCCTGCTTCAGCTCCTCGGTCGCGCCGTTCGTGCCCTTGACCAGGACCTTCTCCAGGCCGGTGCCGGGCGCGAGGTGCGGGCCGACCACGGCCTCCGGGACGATGACCGAGGCCAGCGCGGTGTTGGCCTCCAGGATGCCGCCGACGGTCAGCGAGCCCTTGGCGCCGTCCGGGTAGGTGACGGCGAGGGTGTCGCCGACCTTGTAGCCGGCGTGCTCGGCGCGGCCCGAACTGACCAGCAGCCTGCCCTGCTTGAGGGCGTCCGCGGAGCCCTCCTTGACCTTGACGGTGGCCAGCTGGTCGATGGTCGCGGCGTCCACCGCGGTCATCCACTCGCTGTCCTCGCCGTTCTGCCCGGTCTTGACGGTGACGCTGCGCTCGGTGCTGATCACGCCGACGCCGGGCGCCTTGGCGATCTGGGCGGCGACCTCGGGGGAGAGCTTCGAGAAGTTCTGCATCGCGACCGTGTAGTCGGCCTTGAGGTCGGTCTCGGCGGCCTTGTCCACCGCCTGGTTCACCGAGGCGCCGATCACGGTCAGCGAGGTGATCAGGGTGACGCCGATGGTCAGCGCCGAGGCCGTGGCGGCGGTGCGGCGCGGGTTGCGGATCGCGTTCTCCTGGGCCAGCTTGCCCGGTGCGCCGTACACGGCGCGCAGCAGCGGGGCGAACAGCGCGATCAGCGGCCGGGACAGCAGCGGGGTCAGCACGAACACGCCGATCAGCAGCGCGCCGGCGCCGAGGCCGACCAGCTTGACCTCCTTGCCGGCCACACCGCCGGCCAGCGTGGCGAGGCCGGCCAGCGAGAACAGCAGGCCGATGGCGTTGCGGATCCGCAGGCCCTTCTGGGTGGCGGGCTGCTCGGCCGAGCTCATCGCCGCCACCGGGGCGATCCGGGAGGCCCGGCGGGCCGGCAGCCAGGCGGCCAGCACCGTCACCAGCACGCCGACCGCGAGCGCGGCGACCACCGTGGTCGGGGCGATGATCAGCGGGCCGTCCGGCAGGTTCGCGTCCATCGGGCCGTTGAGCAGCGACTTGAGTCCGGCGGCGATGCCGATGCCCGCCAGCAGACCGGTCACCGCGGCGGTCAGGCCGACCAGCACGGCCTCGATCAGCACCGAGCGGGTGATCTGGCGGCGGGTGGCGCCGACGGCGCGCAGCAGCGCCAGCTCCTTGGTGCGCTGGGCGACCAGCATGGTGAAGGTGTTGGCGATGATGAAGATCCCGACGAACAGCGCGATGCCCGCGAAGCCCATCAGGACGGTGGTCAGGACGGTGGTGCCCTTCCTGATCATCTCGTCCTGCTCGGCGGCGAGTTCACGGCCGGTCTTCGCCTCGATGAAGTCGCCCTGCGGGACGGCCTGCTTGACGGCGGTGAGCAGCGCGGCGTCGTCGGTGCCCGGCTTGGACCTGACGTCCAGCTCGGCGTAGCGGCCCGGGGTCAGGTAGAGCCGCTGGGCGGTGGCGGTGTCGAAGGCGGCCAGCGAGCCGCCGGCCACCACGCGCGGGTCGTTGGTGGTCAGGGTGCCGGTGAGCTTGAGCTTCATCACCGGGCCGTTGACCGCGACCCGGACGGTGTCGCCGACCTTGTAGCCGCCCTTCTCGGCGGTCTTGCGGTCCAGCGCGATCTCGGTGGCGTCCTTCGGGCCGCGGCCCTCGACCAGCGGGTAGCGCGGGTCGGTGCCGTCGGCACCCGGCACGTAGTTGGTGCCGGTGGTGGAGAAGCCGTTGCCGATCAGCGCGCCCTTGGCGTCGGCGATGCCGGCGAAGCCGCCGACCACGCCGCGGACCTCGGCGACGCCGGGCACCGCGGCGACCCTGGCACGGGTCTCCTCGGTGAGGGTCGGGCCGGCGATCTGCTCGCTGTGGTCGTCGCCGAGGTTGCGGGCCTCGCGGTCGGCGACCGTGACGGCGACGTCGGTGTAGCTCTTGGAGTTCTGGGTCCTCAGCGCGTTGCCGAAGGTGTCGGAGAAGACCAGCGTGCCGGACACGAAGGCGGTGCCGAGCATGACGGCCAGTACCGTCATCAGCAGCCGGCCCTTGTGGGCGAGCACATTGCGCAGTGCGGTGCGGAACATGGGGAGGCGTCAGTCCTGGGGGTACTCGGGGACGGGTGGCGTTTCGGGAGCCAGGGCTGGGGGCCTCAGCTGGTGCGGCCCTTGGCGTCGAAGCGGCGCATGCGGTCCAGGACGGTGTCGGCGGTGGGGTGGTGGAGTTCGTCGACGATGCGGCCGTCGGCG
>NZ_JBHXTL010000279.1:0-2960 GCF_042677365.1 Kitasatospora sp. NPDC127116 | reverse complement strand
ACCGCCGGCATGGCGGGCGAGGCGTTCGACACGGTACGCGCCACGGACACCACAGAGGAGGACTGGGTCTGATGCCCAGCGAGGCCTTCTCGGGCATGGACAAGGAAGGCGGCCGCATCGGCAGCGGCGTCCTCGGCAGCGGCCAGGGCGGCCTGACCCGATGTGCGGGCCGACAGGGCTGAGAACGCCCTGTCACCGGGCTGTCCATCCCCCACAGCCGCCCGGCTTGCCCCGGCACCCCGCTGCCGCAGCGCCACCTTCCGATCGTCCGTCCCGGACCGCTTCCTGACGGTCCGTCCGTGAACAGGACTCCACCATGGCACCGAACCCGACGCCTTCGCATACCCCCCTCCGCCCGAACGCCGGCCGGATCAGACGCACCGCCGCGGCCGCCGCCGCCGGTCTGACCGCCGCCGCCCTGCTGTCCGCCTGCAGCTACGGCTCCAAGGCCGACGACAAGGCCAACACCGCCGCCACCGCGGCCGGTTCGGCCACCGGCGCGAAGCTGTCCGCGGACACGGTGAAGATCGGCTACTTCTCCAACCTCACCCACGGCACCCCGCTGGTCGGCCTCCAGGAGGGGCTGTTCCAGAAGGAGCTGGGCGCCACCCAGATCAAAACCCAGGTCTTCAACGCCGGCCCGGCCGAGATCGAGGCGCTCAACGCCGGATCCATCGACATCGGCTGGATCGGCCCCTCCCCCGCGATCAACGGCTACACCAAGTCCGACGGCCAGTCCCTGAAGATCATCGGCGGCTCCGCCTCCGGCGGCGTCAAGCTGGTCGTCAACCCCGACAAGGTCTCCTCGCTGGACGACCTCAAGGGCAAGAAGATCGCCACCCCACAGCTGGGCAACACCCAGGACGTGGCACTGCTCAACTACCTCGCCGGCAAGGGCCTCAAGGTCGACGCGGCCTCCGGCGCGGGCGACGTCTCCGTCGTGCGCACCGACAACAAGGTCACCCCCGACGCCTACAAGCAGGGCTCCATAGACGGCGCCTGGGTCCCCGAACCCACCGCCTCCAAGCTCGTCACCCTCGGCGCGAAGGTCCTCCTCAACGAGAAGGACGTCTGGCCGGACAAGAAGTTCGTCATCACCAACATCATCGTCTCGCAGAAGTTCCTCAAGGAGCACCCGGACGTGGTGGAAGCCGTGCTGCGCGGCTCGGTGAACACCAACGCCTTCATCAAGGCCAACCCGGACAAGGCCAAGGCCGACGCCAACGAGGCCATCAAGAAGGAGGCCGGCAACGCGTTGGAGCCGGCGATCCTCGACCCGGCCTGGGCCGACATCGACTTCCTGGACGACCCGCTGGCCACCACCCTGCAGTCCGAGGCCGACCACGCCGTCACCGCCGGGCTCCTCAAGAAGCCCAACCTGAACGGCATCTACGACCTCACCCTGCTGAACAAGGTCCTCGCGGCCAAGGGCCAGCCCGCCGTGGCGGACGCCGGACTCGGCTCCAAGTAACTCCGAGGTCCGGCCCCGCCCGCCCGGTCGATCCCCGATCGATGCCCACCGCCGCGGGCGGGGCCCGGACCCCGGCTCCGACTCTCCCGCCAGCCCGACCACTGACGCAGGAGGTGCCCGGATGACCCCGGCACTGACCACCTCGGCCGACCCCACCGACGCGGCCGCCCTCGCCGCGGCCGACGGCACGCCCGCCGTCCGCATCTCGCACGTGCACAAGTCCTTCGGCCGCCCCGGCGCCCGGACCCACGTCCTGGACGACATCACCCTCGACGTCGCGCCCGGCGAGTTCGTCACCCTGCTCGGCGCCTCGGGCTGCGGCAAGTCCACCCTGCTCAACCTCGTCGCCGGTCTCGACGCACCCACCGCCGGCGACATCCAGGTACCCGGCGGCCGCCCCGCACTGATGTTCCAGGAACACGCCCTCTTCCCCTGGCTCACCGCCGGCAAGAACATCGAACTCGCCCTCAAGCTCGCCGGCGTCCCCCGCCCCGAACGCCGCACCGAAGCCGAACGCCTCCTCGAACTCGTCCGCCTCGACGGCGCCCACGGCAAACGCGTCCACGAACTCTCCGGCGGCATGCGCCAGCGCGTCGCCATGGCCCGCGCCCTCGCCCAGGGCAGCCAGGTCCTCCTCATGGACGAACCCTTCGCCGCCCTCGACGCCATCACCCGCGACGTCCTCCACGACGAGATCACCCGCATCTGGGCCGAACGACAGCTGACCGTCCTCTTCGTCACCCACAACGTCCGCGAGGCCGTACGCCTCGCCCAACGCGTCGTCCTCCTCTCCTCCCGCCCCGGCCGGGTCGCCCGCGAATGGCGGATCGACCTGCCCCAGCCACGCCGCATCGAATCCGCCGGCGTCGCCGACCTGTCCATCGAGATCACCGAAGAACTGCGTGGGGAGATCCGTCGCCATGGCCAGCACTGACACCACCCCTGTCCTGGAGAAGAACGACAAGATTCCGCAGGGCGCGAGCGACACCGCCGGCGTCGGCGCGGGCCTGGACGCCCTGGACACCGTCACCGCGCAGCGCGGCTCGTTCGGTGAGGTGTTGCGGAGCAAGGCGTTGCCGCCGTTGGTCGGTGTGCTGGTGGTGCTGGCGCTGTGGCAGGGGGCGTACAGCCTGGAGCTGACGTCCGCCTACAAGCTGCCCAGCCCGGCGGACGTGTGGCGTTCCGGCCAGGACCTCTGGTACCAGGGCACGCTGTTCTCCATCATCTGGACCAGCGTGTGGCGCGGCCTGTCGGGGTTCCTCCTCGCCGTGCTCATCGGCACCCCCATCGGCCTGGTCGTCGCCCGTGTCAGACCCGTGCGCACCGCCATCGGCCCGGTCCTGCAGGGCCTGCAGTCCCTGCCCTCCGTCGCCTGGGTGCCCGCCGCCGTCATCTGGCTCGGCATCAACGACTCCATGATGTACGCCGTCATCCTGCTCGGCGCCGTCCCCTCCATCGCCAACGGCCTCGTCGCCGGCATCGACCAGGT
>NZ_JBHXTL010000278.1:0-3040 GCF_042677365.1 Kitasatospora sp. NPDC127116 | reverse complement strand
GTGACGGTGTCGCCGACGCGCAGGACGCCGGAGGCGAGTTGGCCGGCGTAGCCGCGGTAGTCGGGGTGTTCCTCGGTCTGGGGGCGGATGACGTACTGGACGGGGAAGCGGGCGGGTTCGGCGCTCGGGTCGCTGCCGACGGGGACCGTTTCCAGGTGTTCCAGCAGGGTCGGGCCGCCGTACCAGTCCATGTGCGAGGACGGTTCGACGACGTTGTCGCCGGCGAGGGCGGAGATCGGGACGGCGAGGACGTCGGTGACGCCGAGGGAGGCGGCGTAGGCGGTGAACTCGGCGGCGATCCGTGCGAAGACGGGCTCGGCGTAGTCGACGAGGTCCATCTTGTTGACGGCCAGGACCACGTGCGGGACGCGCAGGAGGGCGGCGACGGCGGCGTGGCGGCGGGTCTGCTCGACGACGCCGTTGCGGGCGTCGACGAGGACGACGGCGAGTTCGGCGGTGGAGGCGCCGGTGACCATGTTGCGGGTGTACTGCACGTGGCCGGGGGTGTCGGCGAGGATGAACCGGCGTCGGGGGGTGGCGAAGTAGCGGTAGGCGACGTCGATGGTGATGCCCTGTTCGCGTTCGGCGCGCAGGCCGTCGGTGAGCAGGGCCAGGTCGGGTGCTTCCTTGCCGCGGCTGCGGGAGGCGTGCTCGACGGCCTCCAGCTGGTCGGCGAGGACGGACTTGGAGTCGTGCAGGAGGCGCCCGACGAGGGTGGACTTGCCGTCGTCGACGGAACCGGCGGTGGCGAAACGCAGCAGCGAAGTGGCGGTCGCAGTGCTCATGTCTAGAAGTACCCTTCGCGCTTGCGGTCTTCCATCGCTGCCTCGGACAGCTTGTCGTCGGCGCGGGTGGCGCCGCGCTCGGTGAGGCGGGAGGCGGCGATCTCGGTGATGACGGCCTCGATGGTGGTGGCGTCGGAGTCGACGGCGCCGGTGCAGGACATGTCGCCGACGGTGCGGTAGCGGACCAGGCGCCGCTGCACGGGTTCGTTCTCCCGGGGGCCGCCCCATTCGCCGGCGGTCAGCCACATGCCGGAGCGGGCGAAGACGTCCCGCTCGTGGGCGTAGTAGATCTCGGGGAGTTCGATGCCCTCGCGTTCGATGTACTGCCAGACGTCGAGTTCGGTCCAGTTGGACAGCGGGAAGACGCGCACGTGTTCGCCCACGGCGTGGCGGCCGTTGTAGAGGGACCAGAGTTCGGGGCGCTGGCGGCGCGGGTCCCAGGCGCCGAACTCGTCGCGCAGGGAGAAGACGCGTTCCTTGGCGCGGGCCTTCTCCTCGTCGCGGCGGCCGCCGCCGAACACGGCGTCGAAGCGGTTCGTCTCGATGGCGTCGAGGAGGGGGACGGTCTGCAGGGGGTTGCGGGTGCCGTCGGGGCGCTCGCGCAGGCGGCCGTCGTCGATGAAGTCCTGGACGTGGGCGACGTGCAGGCGCAGGCTGTGCCGGGCGGCGACGCGGTCGCGGTAGTCGATGACCTCGGGGAAGTTGTGGCCGGTGTCGACGTGCAGGAGGGAGAACGGCACCGGCGCGGGGGCGAAGGCCTTGAGGGCCAGGTGCAGCATGACGATGGAGTCCTTGCCGCCGGAGAAGAGGATCACCGGGCGTTCGAACTCCCCCGCGACCTCGCGGAAGATGTGCACCGACTCGGCCTCCAGCGCGTCCAGGTGGGACAGCGCGAAGGGGTTGTCGTCCGTGCGGACCAGGGTGTCGGTCGCGGTGGTCATGCCAGGCCCCGTTCGGTCAGGAAGGCGTGCAGTTCGGCGGCGGACTCGGTGACCTCGCGGCCCCGGGTCTGCAGGCGCAGCTCCGGGTGTTCCGGGGCTTCGTAGGGGTCGTCGACGCCGGTGAGGCCGGTGATCTCGCCGGCGGCCTGCTTGGCGTAGAGGCCCTTGACGTCGCGTTCGGCGCACAGTTCGACGGGGGTGGCGACGTGGATCTCCAGGAAGTCGGTGCCGGCGGCCTCGTGCCGTTCGCGCACGGCGGCGCGGGAGTCGGCGAAGGGGGCGATGACCGGGGCGAGGACCTTGACGCCGTTGGCGGCGAGTTTCTCGGCGACGTAGCCGATGCGGGTGACGTTGGTGTGGCGGTCCTCGCGGGTGAAGCCGAGGCCCTTGGAGAGGAACTCGCGGATCTCGTCGCCGTCGAGGACCTCGACCTTGTGGCCCTCGGCGCGCAGTCGCTCGGCCAGGGCGAAGGCCAGCGTGGTCTTGCCCGCGCTCGGCAGCCCGGTCAGCCACACGGTGGCGCCGCGCTCGCAGGGGGCGGCCGCGCGGGCCGCCTCTACGGCTCCGTCGGCGGCCAGAGTGTCAGCTGTCACGGTTCTTTCCTTACACGAGAATGGACGGATGGTCAGAGGTGGATGCCGCACTCGGTCTTGCCGGAGCCGGACCAGCGGCCGGCCCGGGCGTCCTCGCCCTCGGCGGGCTTGCGGGTGCAGGACAGGGGGGAGCAGCCGACCGAGGTGTAGCCCTCCCACAGCAGCGGGTTGAGCAGCACGCCGTGGGCGGCGACGTAGGCGTCCACGTCCTGCTGGGTCCAGCGGGCGATCGGCGCGATCTTGACCTTGCGGCGCTTGGGGTCCCAGGACACCACCGGGGTGTTCGCCCGGGTCGGGGACTCGTCGCGGCGCAGCCCGGTCGCCCAGGCGTCGTAGCCGGCCAGGCCCCGGTTGAGCGGCTCGACCTTGCGCAGCGAGCAGCACAGGTCCGGGTCGCGGTCGTGCAACCGCGGCCCGTGCTCGGCGTCCTGCTCGGCCACCGTCCGCAGCGGGGTGAGCGTGATGACGTTGACCGGCATGGTCGCGGCCACCGCGTCCCGCGTCCCGATGGTCTCCGGGAAGTGGTAGCCGGTGTCCAGGAACACCACGTCCACCCCCGGGAACACCGAGGACGCCAGATGGGCCACCACCGCGTCCTCCATCGAGGAGGTCACGCAGAACCGCCCGCCGAAGGTCTCGGCCGCCCAGGCGAGGACCTCCTGCGCGGAGGCCTCCTCCAACTCACGGCCTGCTCTCTCCGCCAACGACGCGTAGTCAGTCG
>NZ_JBHXTL010000277.1:0-3084 GCF_042677365.1 Kitasatospora sp. NPDC127116 | reverse complement strand
GCCCGCGGGCCGGCACCGTGACCCCGCCAGCCACCGCAGGACCGGACCCCCGCTGGCCCGCCGTCGCCCGGTCGGCCGGTCGGCCGGTCGGAGGTGGAGGTCAGGCCTTGGGCGGGGTGGCCTGGGCGAGCTGCTTGATGCTCCCGAAGCTCAGGCCCGCGTCGTTGAGTTCGCGCGCCTCGGCCTCCGAGACGCCGAGTCCGGCGAGCTCCTTGAGCTGGGCGTCGGTCAGCGGCGGGGCGAGCGGGAGGTCGCCGAAGTCCTCGGGGTCGAGGCCCTCCTCGTCGCCCCCGGCGGCCAGGCCGAGCACCGCGTCCATCAGCTGCTCGTTGGTCACCTTGACCGCGTCGGCCGGGGCCTGGACGTTCGGGGCCGCCTGGCTGAAGGCGAGCTTCACCGGGAAGTTGACGCCCGGCTCGACCTTGTCGGCCAGCTGGGCGAGGTCGAAGGTGGCGGAGGAGAAGGCGCCGTTCTTCAGGTAGAGGTCGACGCCGATCTTCCGGTCCGGCACGTCGCTCGGGGCCTTGTCCGGGAAGTCGCCCAGCTGCTTGGGGAACTTGGCGGACAGCGGCTTGACGGCCTTGTACATCTCGTCCACCAGCTGGCGGGCCGGGGCGCTCACCCAGAGGTGCTCGGTGCCGTCCTTCTTGCCCTTGTCCTCGTACGTGACGGTGCGGCCGAGCACGTCCTTGATCGAGTTGAGGAGCTGGTTGCCGAGCTCCGGGTCGACGCTGGGGGCGGCGCTCGGCGCGGCCTTCTTGGCGTCGGCCTCCTTCGCCTGGTCGGCGAGCGCCTGGAGGTCGAAGGACACCCACTTGCCGGCCAGCACGTCCCCGACCGGCTTCATCTCCTCCGGCAGGTCCTTGCGGAGCTCGTCCACCGTGGACGGGTCCTCGCCGACCAGCTTCATCAGGCCCTTGGCGTCGGCGTGCAGGTACCCCGTGGCGTCGACCTGGCGGTACTCCAGCAGCGCGGTGCCGCTGCGGTCGGCGAGCAGGTAGGAGACGCGCACCGACTTGTCGAGCGTCAGGTCGGCGTTCTTGCCCGCCTGGCCGGCGTTCTTGAAGGCCTCGATGTCCTTGAGCGGCTTGTCGGCGGAGACCGCGACCGTGACGGAGAGGCCGGAGATCGCCTTGGCGGTCTTCTCGTCCATGTCCTCCTTGCGGCCCCGGGCGGAGCCGATGAGCCCGTTGCCCTTGTGCTCGCCGGAGTTGGCGAACGCGGCGACCTGCTCGGGGGTGGCGTCGATGGAGAGGGTGAACCCGGCCGACTTGCCGTCACGGACCTTGTCGAAGGCCTTCGAGACCTTCTGCGCGGCGGACAGCTGCTCGACGGTGCCGCAGGCGGTGAGGCCGGTGGCGAGCACGGAGGCGGTGACGGCGACGGGCATCGCCCCACGGGCGGCCTTGCGGATGGCGGTGTTGATGGTACGACTCCTGTTGATCGGGCCCGCTCGGCAAAGCGGACCGTTCCCTCCCCTGCGACGCACAACGTCACAGCGCCTGCACATGTGATCACATTATCGGCAAGGGGTCATCCGCATTTTTGGCCGGGTCTTTAACCAGTTCGGCCAAAACCATGACCAAAAGTCGTAAACCAGGCCTGACGAGCCGTCCCGACCATGCCCCGAGGGTCCCCGCTCCCGGCCCCCGGTCCGCACCACTCCGGGGCGGACCGGGGGTCAGCGCACCGGGCCCGACAGGTCCTCGACCGTCCAACCGCCGCCCAGATCACGGCGCAAGGCCTCCAGCGCAGCGGCCGCCTGCTGCCGGAACAGCTCCTTCTCCTCCTCGGACCACGGAGACGGATCCGGCGGGTACGCCTCGTCGAGCGACGACTGGTACCGGTCGGCGAGCCGCGCCAGTTCGGCCCGGGTGGCCGGGGTGATCGGCAGCCGGTCAAGGTCGCAGGGGTAGTCGTACGGGCTGTCGAGGTCGGGACTGCCGGACGGGCCCGGCCACAGCGGGGTGTCGACGCCGTATTCGTCGTGCTGGTGGTCACGACGAGCGCGGCCTGCCCCCCCGACACCCCCGAGGAGGCCGCGGCCCCGGCGCGGACCGCCGCTCGTCGGTCCTGGCCCTCGACGACCCCGACGCGAAGCGCAGCGGCGGCCGCCGGCGGGCCGCTCGCTCTGCCGAGGGCGAAGTCCGGCCCGGCCGGGGCGCGGACCCCAGTACTGTCCGGTCCCATGACAACGGTCACCACACGCACGGTCGAGTACCCGGCCGACGGAATGACGATGATCGGGCACCTCGCGCTCCCGGCCGGTGCCGGGCGCCGGCCCGGGGTGCTGATCGGGCCCGAGGGACCGGGCCTGAACGACTTCCAGCGCCGCCGGGCCGACGCCCTCGCCGAACTGGGCTACGTGGCCCTGGCCTTCGACCTCCACGGCGGGCGCTGGATCAGCGACCCGCAGGAGATGCTGGCGCGGGTGATGCCGCTGCTCGCCGACCCCGACCGGATGCGGGACATCGGCCACGCGGCCCTCGACGTGCTGCGCGCCGAACCGCGGACCGACCCGGACCGGATCGCCGCCATCGGCTACGGCACCGGGGGTGCCATCGCGGTGGAACTCGGGCGCGCCGGTGCCGACCTGCGGGCGATCGGGACGGTCAACGGATTCACCACCGGCCGCCCGGGCGAGGCGGCCCGGATCCGGTGCCCGGTGTGGGCCGGGGTCGGCTCGGAGGACCCGATCATGCCCGCCGAGCGGAGGGAGGCCTTCACCGCCGAGATGCAGGCGGCGGGCGTCGACTGGCGTCTCGTGGTCTACGGCGGCGCCCAGCACGCCTTCCACCACCCGACGGTCGGTCACACCGTGCTCCCCGGCGTCGCGCACCATCCGCAGCACGCCCGGCGGGCCTGGCGCGACGTCGTCGGCCTGCTCGCCGAGTGCCTGCCCGTGCCGGACTGACCAGCGCGCCTACCTGCGCCTACCCGCGCCTGCCCGCGCCGACGGCGTGTCGGTCGCGGGGCATGCGCGTCGGGGGCCGGGGCCCCCCCCGCGGCCGGGCCGGCCGCCTGTTACGCGGGGTGCACGGGTTACAGTGTAGTTTAAAAAAAAGGCGCGGGCGGCGCGGTTTG
>NZ_JBHXTL010000276.1:0-3241 GCF_042677365.1 Kitasatospora sp. NPDC127116 | reverse complement strand
GGCCGCTACCGGCGGGCCCGGCGGCGGCCGCCGGACCCGGCGGCCCGGCCGGTGCCCGCCCCGGCCCCGGCGCGGGAGCCCGGGCCCCCGCAGGCGGCGCCCGGGCCGCCGGGAGCGCGGCCCGGGAGAGGCCGCCGGACGGCAAACCCCTTGGGCGGGCCCATGGTTGGCCGTGCGATATCCCGGCGGCCGGGGCGGTGCGGCGCGTACCATCGGACGCCCGCCGTCAGGTCGCGGACCGGCGCGCGGGGCAGCGGGCGGCCGGGGCGGGGACAGGGGTGGCGTGTGACGAAGAGTGATGTCCGGCGGGGCGTGGTGCGGCGCGGGCTGACGGCGCTGGCCGTCTGGTGGCTGTGGATGCCGCTGGTCGCGCTGCTGGTACGGCTGGTCAAGCACACCGTGTTCGGCGGGTTCGGGCAGCAGGACCAGAGCTACCTGCTGCTGATCGAGCGGGAGTTCCTCCCGCACGGCGGCGTGCTGGACGCGGCGCCGCTGTTCTGGCTCTGGGTCGCGATCGGGCTGTGCGGCACGGTGGGCGTGGTCGCGTACGTCGCGCAGGAGTCCGGGGCCGGCTACGGCGGGTGGCGGGTGCGCCTGGCACTGGCGGCGGTGCTGCTGGCGGTGGCCGGCTCGCTGGTGCGCACGGGCACCGGACTGTGGGACGACGACAAGGACGAGGGCCGCTTCTACGCGGCGGCCACCGTGCTCGACGTCCCCGCCGGCGGGGCCGGCACACCGCGCTCGGTCCTGCCGGTGACCGAGCACACCCGCGCCGGCGACGGCACCCGCTGCGACCTGGTCGGCACCGCGGACGTGCCGGCCTGCGTGAAGACCGCGCCGATGCCGGACTTCGACTTCGAGGCCCGCACCGCCTCCTACGCGGCGGCCACCAAGGCGCTCACCGACAGTGCCGGCCTGACCTCCGGGGTCCACCTGATGGGCCACAGCCTGCACTACCTGCCCGACGCCTCGCCGGGCGGCGGCGTGTGGACGGCCGTCCTGGACGGCTCCGGCGAGCAGCCGATGGAGGGCGTCGCCGTCTGGGACGGCCGCTCCAACTCCGTCACCACCTGCGCCTTCCGCGGCGAGCACGCCTTCGGCCGGGCCTTCGCCGGCACCGGGGCCGTCAGCCTGCGCAACCTGCTCGCCGAGCGCTTCCCGGACCTCGTCCACAGCGACCAGGACATCTGGGGCTACTGCGACGGCGCCGACCCCCGCACCGCCCAGCCAGTGGTGGTGATCTCGGTGGCCCGGCAGACCGGCTGGCACCAGCGCACCGTCCTGGAACCCGCCGGGGTGCTGGTGCTGCGCGGCTCGCCCGACGGCCGCCCGAACATGACGTACCGGGCGGACGTGGCCCCGGGCGAACTGCCGGGGGCCGTCTACCCGGCCTCGGTGGTCCGCTCGCAGATCCACGAGATCCAGTGGCTCGGCGGCCGCGGTGCGAAGGACGACCGCGGCTTCGGCTACGCGCACACCTCGGCGTCGACCAACGCCGTCAACCCGGGCGAGTTCCTGCTGCGCTCCAGGGCGGACGGCCACCTGTACTACGTGACGCCGCTGGTGCCGCGGGAGAGCTCCTCGCAACTGGTGGTGGCCTTCGCCGTCCTGCAGGCCGACCGGGTCGGCGGCGGCCTCAACGACCTGCACGTGTACGTGCGCGGCGACGACAGCCCGTCGGTGAACCTGGACGTGCTGGCCAGCCGGATGGTGTCGTACATGGCGCAGCAGACCTCGATCACCATCAGCGCCGGGCAGGGCGGCGCGCTGCAGGAGATCGTCCCGTTCGGCCGGGACATGTGGCGCGGCTTCGTGGACTTCAACGGGCAGACCCAGGACTACATCGACCTGTCGGGCGACGCCACGGTGACCCCCAACCTGGTGTCGCTGAGCGGCGACATCACCGCGCCCGGCGGACGCCCGACACCGGCCCCGACTCCGGCCCCGACACCGGCCGCACCGGCGGCCGGGTGCGGTGGCGACCCGGGGCAGCTGACGACCGGACAACTCGCCTCCTGCGTCGCCGAACTGTCCAAGGCCCTGCAGGGGCGCGTCCAGGACCCGGCACCCGCCCGGCCCTGACGGCCGGTCCCGCCACCGCCCGTCCGATCGCTCTCCGTCACCCCTGACGTGGTCTCAACCACCTCGGGAAAAGCCCAGCTTGACGCAGGCCCGCCCCTGCGGGCTTGACGGAATTTGCCAACCCGGCGCCTCACGCGCACCAGCCATTGACCCGGCCATGACGCCGTGTGAGGGTTCGGGCACCCGAGCGCGGACGGCCCGCACGGCCGTCCCCTCCAGAGGCGGCCCCGCGACGCCTCCCCAGCCTGCCGTCCGCGGTCGAGGACCCCCACACGCGAGGAGCCCCGATGCAACGCAGGATTTCCGCAGGAAGGTTGCTGACCGCGGCGACCGCCCTGACCGTGCTGGCCGGCATGATCGCCGCCACCGCGGGGCCGGCCACCGCCGCACCCGACACCACCCCGGCCCCGCCCAGCGGGCTGGCCGCCGCGGTGAGCGCCGCCGACGCCGCCGTGACGGCCGGTCTGGACGCGCTGGCCAAGGGCAGCGACGAGACCTACGAGCGCAAGGCCGTCACCCCCTGGGTGGACGGCCTCTACTCCGTCGCCTACGAGCGCAGCTACCGCGGGCTGCCCGTGGTCGGCGGCGACGCCGTCGTCCTCGCCGACTCCCGGGGCACGGTCCGCGCCCTGCAGTCCGCCGCCACCGGCCCCGTCGGCACCTCCACCACCGCCCGGATCAGTGCGGAACAGGCGGAGCGGACCGCCCGCAGCAAGGCGGCCTCCGTCGACACCGTCGAGTCCCGCCGCCTGGTCGTGCGGGTCAAGGACGGCACCAGCCGCCTGGCCTGGGAGACCGTCCTCGCCGGCCACAAGGGCCCGGCCCCCAGCCGCCTGCACGTGTTCGTCGACGCCACCACCGGCGAGGTGCTCGACAGCTACGACGACGTCCACGCGGGCACCCTGAACAGCGAGTGGAACGGCCCCTCGCCGACGATCGCCACCACGGCCTCCGGCGGCTCCTACACGCTGCGCGACCCGAACCGCCCCGGCCTGTCCTGCGCCGACTACGGCACCGGCCAGGTCTTCTCCAAGTCGAGCGACTCCTGGGGCACCGGCAGCGCCTCCAGCAAGGAGACCGGCTGCGGCGACGCGATGTTCGCGGCCCAGAAGGAATGGGACATGCTCCGCGACTGGCTCGGTCGCAACGGCCACAACGG
>NZ_JBHXTL010000275.1:0-3275 GCF_042677365.1 Kitasatospora sp. NPDC127116 | reverse complement strand
CCCGTCCCCGGAAGTCCGGGGGCGGGCGGCCTCCTGCGTACGTGCGAGGGCCTCAGGCCGTGGCGTCGGCCGACGCCTTCTCCGGAGCGTTCTCCGGGAAGTGGCAGGCCACCTGGTGCCCGGTCGCCAGCACCGTCAGCGGCGGCTCCTGGCTCGCGCACACGTCCTGCGCCTTCCAGCACCGGGTGCGGAAGCGGCAGCCGCTGGGCGGGTTGATCGGCGAGGGGACGTCGCCCTTGAGCAGGATGCGCTCGCGGCCCGCGCGCTGGCGGCGGCGCGGGTCGGGGACGGGCACGGCGGACATCAGCGCGTTGGTGTACGGGTGCATCGGGCTGCGGTAGAGCGAGTCCCGGTCGGCGATCTCCACGATCTTGCCGAGGTACATCACCGCGACCCGGTCCGAGACGTGCCGGACCACCGAGAGGTCGTGCGCGATGATCAGGTAGGTCAGCCCGAGTTCCTGCTGGAGGTCGTCCAGCAGGTTGACCACCTGCGCCTGGATCGAGACGTCCAGCGCGGAGACCGGCTCGTCCGCGACGATCATCTTCGGCTTCAGCGCGAGCGCCCGGGCGATGCCGATGCGCTGGCGCTGGCCGCCGGAGAACTCGTGCGGGTAGCGGTTGTAGTGCTCGGGGCTGAGCCCGCACAGTTCCAGCAGTTCCTGGACGGCCTTCTTGAGCCCGCCCTCCGGCACCGCGTTCTGGAGCCTGAAGGGCGCGCCGACGATGGTGCCGACGGTGTGCCGGGGGTTCAGCGAGGAGTACGGGTCCTGGAAGATCATCTGGATGTCGCGGCGCAGCGGCCGCATCGCACCGACGCCCAGGTGGGTGATGTCGGTGCCCTCGAACTCGATGGTCCCGCCGGTCGGTTCGTCGAGCCGGGTGACCAGTCGGCCCATGGTCGACTTGCCGCAGCCGGACTCGCCCACGACGCCCAGGGTCTCGCCGGCGTTGACCGTGAAGTCGATGCCGTCGACGGCCCGCACCGCGCCGGTCTGGCGCCGCAGCAGCCCGCCGCGGATCGGGAAGTGCCGGGTCAGGCCGGCCACCTTCAGCAGCGGCTCGCGGCCGGGGGCGGGTGCCGGCGACGGGATCGTGGCCGCCTGAGTGTCCGTCATCGGTTCTCTCCAGAAAGGTGGTACGAGGCCGGGCTCACAGCCGGGGCGCGATCTCTTCGGCGAAGATGCGGTGCCGCTCGTCGGCCGCCAGGTGGCAGGCCGCGAAGTGCCCGGGCGCGGCCTCGGCCAGCACCGGAAGCTCGCCGGTGGAGCGCCCGCCGGTCAGGTCGGCGTACGGGCAGCGCGGGTGGAAGGCGCAGCCGGACGGCACGTTGATCAGGCTGGGCGGGGTGCCCTTGACCGGCACCAGCCGGTCCTGGAGTTCCCGGTCCAGCCGCGGCATCGACCCCAGCAGGCCCCAGGTGTAGGGGTGTTCGGGCGCGTCGAAGAGGGTCTCGGCCGGGCCGCGCTCGACGCACTTGCCGCCGTACATGACCAGGATGTCGTCGGCCAGCTCGGCGACCACCCCGAGGTCGTGGGTGATGATGATGACGGCGGAGCCGAACTCCTCCTGGAGGTCGCGGATGAGGTCCAGGATCTGCGCCTGGACGGTGACGTCCAGGGCGGTGGTGGGCTCGTCGGCGATCAGCAGCGAGGGGTCGTTGACCAGCGCCATGGCGATCATGGCGCGCTGGCGCATGCCGCCGGAGAACTGGTGCGGGTAGTCGTCCACCCGGCGGTCGGGCTGCGGGATGCCGACCCGGTCGAGCATCTCGATCGCCCGGGCCCTGGCCTGCTTCTTGGAGGCCTGGGGGTGGTGCACCCGGTACGCCTCGACGATCTGCTGCCCCACCGTGTAGTAGGGGTGCATCGCGGTCAGCGGGTCCTGGAAGATCATCGCCATGTCGCGGCCGCGCAGTTGGCGCACCCGGTCCGGGCCGGCCGCGATCAGGTCCTCGCCGTTCAGCCGGATCTCGCCGCTGATCCGGGCCCGCTTGGAGCGGTGCAGGCCCATGATGCCCAGCGAGGTGACGGACTTGCCGGAGCCGGACTCGCCGACGATGCCGAGGGTGCGCCCCTTGTGGAGGTCGAAGCTGACCCCGTCCACCGAGCGGACCAGGCCGTCGTCGGTGTCGAAGTGGATCCGCAGGTCGCGGACCGAGAGGAAGGGGTCGCCCGACGGGGTCTGCGCGGCGTCCGCCGGGGACTTCTGGAGGTCGGTCACGAGAGCCTCACCCGGGGGTCGACGAGGGCGTACAGGAGGTCGACCACGAGGTTGCAGGCGACGATGAAGAAGGCGGCGAGCAGGGTGACGCCGAGGATCTTGGGCAGGTCGTTGTCGGAGATCGCCTGGACGGCGAACTGGCCGACGCCCTGGAGCGAGAAGACCTGCTCGGTGATCAGCGCGCCGCCGAGCAGCAGCCCGAGGTCCATGCCGAAGATCGTGACGATCGGGGTGAGCGCGGCGCGCAGCCCGTGCCGGGTGACGACCTTGCGCTCGACCAGGCCCTTGGCCCGGGCGGTGCGGATGTAGTCCTCGCTCATGGTCTCCAGCATTCCGGCGCGGGTGAGCCGGGCGTAGAGCGCGGAGTAGAGGAAGGCCAGCGAGATCCAGGGCAGGATCAGGTTGCGGGCCCACATCAGCGGGTTGTCGGTGAGGTTCACGTACTGCAGGTTGTCCAGGATCGGCCACTCGTAGCTGAACAGCGTGAGCAGCAGCGCGCCGGTGAAGAAGACCGGCAGCGAGACGCCGGCGAGCGCGACGCCCATGGAGAGCCGGTCGAAGATCGAGCGCGGCTTGAGCGCGGAGACGACGCCGGTGGCGACGCCGGAGACCAGCCAGAGCACCGCCGCACCGGCGGCGAGCGACATGGTGACCGGGATCCGCTTGGTCAGCTCGGGCCAGACCTCCAGGTGGTTCTTGAAGGAGTAGCCGAAGCAGGGCACGTGACAGGTGGCCGGTTCCGGGCCGAACGTGTACTCGGCGCCGCTGACCAGCCCCTTGAGGAAGTGCCAGTACTGGGTGTACAGCGGCTGGTCGAAGCCGAGGTTCTGCTTGACCGCGGCGATCGCCTCGGGCGACGGGTTCTTCCCGATGTACTGGGCGGCCAGTTGGTCGGCCGTCTCTCCGGCGAGTCGCGGGAGCAGGAAGAAGATCGCGAAGGTGACCACGCTGACGACCAGCAGCAAAATCGCCGCCGCGATGATCCTGCGGATGATGTAGGCAAACACAGTTGGGCGGCTCCGGCGGCCCGCCGCCGTCCGGGATCTTCCGGAC
>NZ_JBHXTL010000274.1:0-3279 GCF_042677365.1 Kitasatospora sp. NPDC127116 | reverse complement strand
GCGACGGCCATCTGCTGCAGCGCGTCGTAGCTCAGGGCTCCGCCTACCGCACCCATGACGCCGATCGCCGCCTTGTCCCACCGGGGTCTCAGTGGCCGGGGTGGTGGACGAACCGGTAGGTGTCCCGGTCGAGTTCGGTGACCTGGACGCCGATGGCGGCGGGCCGGTCGATCCGGGCGCGCAGGGCGGCGAGCACCCGGGCGGTCAGTTCGGCGCGCTGCTCGGTGCTGCGGCCGGCCAGGATCTTCACCTCGACCAGCACCACGGCCTCGCCGCTCGTCCCGTCGCCGACGTGGTGCCGGCCGGCGGGGCGGAAGAGCGTCTTGCAGTCCGCCACCGTGGTGTCGATCACCTCGGTGATCGCCTGGTGGACCTCGGCGGCCAGCGCCGCCCGGTCGAAGTCGAGTTCGGCCGAGTGGTCGACCAGGATCTGCGGCACGGGAACCTCCAGGAGTCGTTGCCGGACGCCCCGACGCTATCGGACGCGCCCGGGGCCCCGGCGCGGGGTGCGGCGCCGGGGCCCCGGGGGTGCCCGGTGGAGCGGTGAGCAGTGGAGCGGTGAGCGGTGGAGCGGTGGATCGGTGAGCGGTGGCCGGTTCAGCAGCCGAAGTTGATCTTGCGGAAGGTCACGTAGTGGTCGGCGGTGTAGTAGTCCTCGTGGTACTGCTTGCCGGTGACGATGCGACGGGCGCCGCGGGTCGGCGAGCCCGGGGTGACCACGGTGTACTCGTGGTAGTAGCCGGAGGACTGCGCGGGCAGCACGCGCTCCCGGTTCTGGAAGACGACACCGTCCTGGCTGTACGGGAAGGGACCGCCGGAGGCGATCAGGTCGAGGGTGGTGCCGGCCTGGGACGGCAGGGCGGACAGGCACACCGAGCCGCTCACCGCGGCCTGCGCCTCGGTCGCGACGGCGATCGGCGCGAGGGTGACCAGGGCAACGGCGGCGGTGGCGGCGACGCGGGTCTTCCACGCGCGTAGAGTTCGGGTCATGACAACCAGGATGGCGACGGTCGGGAGCCATCGGAAGCCCCGTTCCAACTCTTCACCTCCGGTCAACTCGACGTACCCGTCAGGGCCTCGGCCCGGTCAGCCGCCGGGCCGGCCTCAGCCGCGCGACAGCACCAGCGACTGCACCGCCGGGAGCCTGCGCCAGTCGCTGGAGACGATGCTCGCGTGCGCCTTCGCCAGCTGCTCGGTGCGGGCCCGGGCCTGGTCCGCGGTCGGGTCCGTGCCGCTGATCTCCGGCGCGACCAGGTGGGAGTCCGTCATCACCAGCAGGTAGTGGGCGTTGTCGTACCAGGCGGTGTCGACGGTCCTGACGTAGGTGGAGGCGTCACCGTCGAAGACCACGAACCAGGGCCGGATCGAGGCGTCCGCCCCGGTGTACTGGCCGCGCGGGTCGCCGGTGGCGGCGCCGAGCACGGAGGGGAACACCTGCGCCTGGCCGATCCGGCCGGCCGCCGCCAGGTCGCGCAGGTGCCGGCCCTGCTCGACGTCGGTGTGCAGGGTGTCGAAGGGGTTGCCGAGCTCGACCGTGCCCGGGATCGCGTACAGCAGCACCTTCCCGGCCAGCGCCGAGCGGCTCGGCCAGTTGCCCGCCCGCACCGCCTCGTCGACGCTCGCGTACGAGCCGCCGCCGGGCCTGGCCAGCAGGTCGGCCGGGCGCAGCACGGCGGAGCCGAGGTGCTGGGCGATCAGCGCGTCCAGCTGGTCCGGGCCCATCCCGAGGTTGGCCGAGTAGCCGGGCTTGAGCTCCAGCTTGATCACCAGCGGCCCGGCGCCCGGGTGCGCGCCGAGCCAGACCCGGACGTCGTCCAGGCAACTCTCCAGGTTCTGGTCGGTGCCGCCCGCGTAGAGCTGCGCGGGGGTGCTCGCGGCGGTGCAGTTGTTGGAGTTGCCGAACGGGTTGGAGTGGCTGACCTGCCACGTCTTGGTGAAGACGTTCGGCCAGAGGTCCAGCTCGATCATGCCGGTGCCGGTGTCCAGGCCCTGGGCGAGGTACGGGAACGCGGCCGGGTCGTAGGTGTTGTGCAGGCCGACGGTGGTCGCGGAGCCGAACGGCAGGTCGCCCGACCCGCCCGTGGTGGCGTCCGCCGGGGCGGTCGGGATCAGCGCCGCCGCGGCGGCGATCAGGCCTGCGGCCAGGAATCCGGTCAGGGTGCGGCGTACGGTCATCGGAACGGTCCCCCCAAGTCATGGGATGCCGGCCGCCCTGCTCCCGGGCAGCCTGACGAAGCATCGCCCGCCCGGGCGTGCTCAGGATGAAGAAGGCACGACAATAGCGTGACGGCTGCACCGCTTCTCCCCCGCTCCCCTCCCCTTCCTCCACGCGCTCCACATCCGCCACACCCGTCACCGCACCCCGCCGCCACCGTCACCGCACGCGCCGCCGCCCCGCCATCCGTCACGGCACGCGCCGCGCCACGCCCGGGGGCGGTGATGGTGCGTCAGGCGATAGCCACTCCTGGTTAACGTGGCCCGCGCGCGGGGTGCGGGCGGTCCGCACCCGAGACACGCGCGAGGCGCGCAGAACGGCGGAGGAACCGATGTCCCTGGTCCGGGTCCACAACTTCTCGATCTCCCTGGACGGTTACGGCACGGGCGAGGGGCAGAGCCTCGACGCGCCGTTCGGCCACGCCGGCGACCGGCTGCACAGCTGGTTCTTCCGCACCCGGACGTTCCGGCGGATGAACGGCCAGGAGGGCGGCGACACCGGCGTGGACGACGCGATGGCCCGCACCTGGGGCGACGGCATCGGCGCGGAGATCATGGGCCGCAACAAGTTCGGCCCGCAGCGCGGCCCCTGGCAGGACGAGGACTGGCGGGGCTGGTGGGGGCCGAACCCGCCGTTCCACACCCCGGTCTTCGTGCTCACCCACCACCCGCGCCCCTCCCTGGAGATGGACGGCGGGACGGTCTTCCACTTCCTCGACGCCTCCCCCGAGGAGGCGCTGCGCCGGGCCCGGGAGGCGGCCGGCGGCCTGGACGTGCGGATCGGCGGCGGCCCGGGCACCGTCCGGGCCTTCCTGGAGGCCGATCTGGTCGACCACCTGCACGTGGTCGTGGTGCCGGTGCTGCTCGGCCGGGGGGAGCCGCTCTGGGGCGGGCTCGAAGGGCTGGAGCGGCGCTTCCGCACCGAGGCGGTGACCAGTCCGAGCGGCGTCACCCACTACACCTTCACCAGGCCGTAGCCGGCCCCGGGCCCGGTCCCTCCGGCACGGACGACGGCACGGTCCCTCCGGCACGGACGACGGCGGCCTCCCCGCGGGTGCGGGGAGC
>NZ_JBHXTL010000273.1:0-3500 GCF_042677365.1 Kitasatospora sp. NPDC127116 | reverse complement strand
AGGCCGAGGGGTGGTGGGCGTGCTGCGGGGCGCCAGGGGGCCGGCGATTGCCGGCCAGGACCGCGGGCACGGGACGGCAGCTGCCCGCCCCCGGGCAGGAAGGGACGCGTGAGAAGTCGAGCGGGCCGACTTCCCACGCCCAACGCGTCGGGCATCGGCGGCCAATGCAGACCGACCTGCCACTGCCGCCCCCAGAAGCCGGACCGAGGATGCACAAGAAGTCGACCAGGCCGACTTCCCAAGCGAGGCGCGGAGCCAGCACGCCAGCGGGAGAGGCCGAGGGGTGGTGGGCGTGCTGCGGGGCGCCAGGGGGCCGGCGATTGCCGGCCAGGACCGCGGGCACGGGACGGCAGCTGCCCGCCCCCGGGGAGGGGGGGATGCGTGAGAAGTCGACCGGGCCGACTTCTCGTGCGCAACAGGGTCAGGGCAGCAGCGCCGTGGACCGACCTGCCACTGCCGCCCCCAGAAGCCGGACCGAGGATGCACAAGAAGTCGACCAGGCCGACTTCCCAAGCGAGGCGCGGAGCCAGCGCGCCAGCGGGAGAGACCGAGGGCGTGGTCGGCGTGCCGCGGGGCGTCAGGGGGCCGGCGGTCGCCGGCCGGGACGGCGGGCACGAGCTCTTCGGGCGGGGGCGGGTTGCGGGGCGTCAGGCCCGGTGGATCGGCGGGGGCTGGTAGCTGCCGTCCAGGACGGCGGGCTCGGGCTGGTAGATGCGGAGGATGGGGCGGAACTCGCCGGGCGGGGTGGGGAGCCAGTTGGCGGCGGCGGCCGGGTCCTCGGGCTGGTCGTGCTGGAGGGCCAGGGTGAGGGAGCCGTCCTCGGCGTGCGCGAGGCCGGGGGTGCGGTCGCCGATCGAGTAGCGGTCGATCGGGTTCTCCACCAGGTAGTAGTCCGGGACGGAGTACATCGTGACGGACCAGAAGGCCCCGGCCGGGGGCGGCTGGTCGAAGCGCAGGGTGTAGTCGTGGGCCCCGGTGAGGGGTCGGCCGTCGGAGTCGTCGTAGGTCATCGCGTACGAGGCCTCGTAGGCGTGGTTGCCCCAGAGGCCGGCCCGGGCGGCGGCGGCCCGGCTGAGGTAGGCGGCGCGGCGGTCGGGGATGCGCCACTCGGGGTCGTCCAGGGTGCCGGGGCCCAGGTGGTCGGTGTTGTAGTCGAACAGGTGGAGCGTGCTGCGCCACTCGCCGGGCGGGTGGTCCTCGGGCGGGCGGGTGGCGTCCTCGACCCGTTCGCGGCCGGCGGCCAGGCCCTTGGCCAGCGTCAGCGTCCATTCGGGGGCGGCCGAGCGGTACGGCGAGGCGCCGTCGTCCAGCAGGCTGAGCGGGGCGAAGCGGCGCTGGTACTCGATGTCCGCGGTGGCGGGCGGGAAGGCCTGCATCCAGACCCGCAGCCGTTCGAAGAAGGCCAGCCGCTCGGGGACGTCCCCGTCCGGCTCGGGGAGTCCGGCGACCAGGCCGCCGGGTTCCAGCGGCTCCAGTTCCAGGGCGGACTGGAGGGCCCGGACCCGGGGCAGGTCCTCCGGCCCGGTGCAGGCGAAGCGGCCGACGAGGGTGCCGACGGTGGTCGGCAGCTCGATCACCCGGTTCGGGTCCGGCGGGGTGCCGTGCCAGCCTGGTGGGACGATCAGCCAGGTCTGCGCGCCGGTGCCGGTGGCCCGGCGGCCGAGGTAGGCGACGTTGTCCGTCCAGGCGTCGATGATCTGCAGCACGTAGTAGGCGCCCGCGGTGTCCGGGACGCGCAGCACCTGGGGGCCTTCGGAGAGGTCGAGCTGGGCGATCGAGTAGATCGTGTCGTTGTTGACCGAGACGAAGCGGTCGGCCGGACCGGCCAGCCGGGTGGCGTGGCTGATGTGGTTGAACGGCGCCGCCGGCAGGGTGCCCAGGCCGCCGCGGGCGAAGCGCTCGACCATGGTGAGGCCGGCAACCAGCGGATAGCCGTAGACGTACGCGTCGGCGGCCAGGGCCTCCAGCTCGGGCTGGTTCATCGCGGGTCCTTCGTCCGGGGCGGGCAGCCGGTCGGCGGAGTGCTCGGCGTCGGCGGGCCGTTCGTCACCGGCGGGGGCCGGCGGGTCCGCCGTCCGGGCCGTGCTCCGGGCCGTGCTCCGGGCCGTGCTCCGGGCCGTGCTCCGGGCGGGCGCCGGACCGGGGTTCGGTCGCCGACCGCGGTACACCTCGGATGCTAAGCGGGGCCGGGTGGGGCGGCATGTCGGACCGGACGCCCCGCGGCATCCGGCGACCCGACGCCCGTGACCGGACGCCCGTGACCCGACACCCGTGACCCGACCTCTGCGGCCCGACTTCTCCGGCCCGGCATCTGCTGACCGCGAATCCGGGCGTACGGGCGGTGCGGCCCGGAGAGGGTCCTCGGTATGAAGATCCTCTTGCTTGGGGGCTCGTCCTTCCTGGGACGGGCCTACGCTGCCGAGGCCCTCGCCCGGGGCCACCGGGTGACCACCTTCAACCGCGGTCGCAGCGCCGCCGACCTGCCCGGCGTCGAGGCGGTCCGGGGCGACCGCGACAGTGCCGGGGACCTCGCCCGGCTGGTGGACGGCCGCAGCTGGGACGCCGTCGTCGACACCTCCGCCCAACAGCCCGCCCAGGCCGCGCGCAGCGCCCGGCTGCTGCGCGAGCGGGCCGGCCACTACACCTTCGTCTCCTCCGTGCACGCCTTCGCCGACTGGCCCGCCCGGGCGGTCGACGAGGACTCCGCACTGCACCCCTGCCCCGCCGACACCCCGCCCGGCCAGCCGCCCGCCACCGCCCTGAAGGCCGGCTGCGAGCGCGCCGTGCTGGCGGGGTTCGGCGCCGGGCGCACGCTGGTGCTGAACAGCGGACTGCTCGTCGGACCGTACGAGTTCGGCGGCCGACTGCCCTGGTGGCTGGAGCGGATGGCACGCGGTGGTCGGGTGCTGGCCCCGGGGGATCCTCGGCGGACCATGCAGGTGATCGACGTCCGGGACTTCGCCGGCTTCGGGCTGGACCTGCTGACGGCCGGGACGACGGGGCGCTGCATCACCACGGCGCCGCCCGGGCGGCTGAGCTTCGGCGAGTGGCTGGCGACCTGCCGGGAGGTCGCGGGGGCCGCGGACACCGAGCTGGTCTGGGTGCCGGACGAGCCGCTGCTCGCCGAGGGGCCGGACCAGGTGGGCGCGTGGACCGAACTCCCCCTCTGGGCACCGGACCTGCCCGAGATGGCGGGCGCCTGGCTGGCCGACACCGGCCGGGCGGAGGCGGCCGGGCTGCGCTGCCGCCCGTTCGCCGAGACGGCGCGGGACACCTGGGAGTGGCTGCGGCGGCGCGGGCCGGTCGAGGACACCGACGCCGAGGGGCGCAAGGGGCGGCCGGGGGCGGCGGTGCGGCAGGGCCTCGAACCCGCCAAGGAACGGCGGCTGTTGGCCGCCCTCGGCTGACGGCGGCGCCGGTCGGCAGCGGTGCCCGGGCACCGGGAGTGGGGGGTGGGGGGGGGCGGGTTAACCCCCCCCCCCCCCCACCCCGCAACCCAC
>NZ_JBHXTL010000272.1:0-3518 GCF_042677365.1 Kitasatospora sp. NPDC127116 | reverse complement strand
CCCTTCCAGGGGCCCGAGCCCGTTCGTGTCGCGCGGGTGTCAGGTGCGGTGCAGGGCGAGGCGGGTGGCGAGTCCGCCGCCCACGCCGGCGAGGACGGCGGCGGGCAGGCACCACAGCGGCCAGGCGGCGAGGCCGAGGGCCCCGTCGAGCGACCACTGGCCGGGGCCGGTGGCGGTCAGCGCGGCGGCGGTGACGATCAGGACGAGGGGGAACTCGTACCCGTCGTGCTGGACCCACAGGCCGTGGGGCCACTTGACCGTCAGGGCGACGGTCATCACGCCCATGACGCCCGCGCCGGCCAGCGGGGTGAGCAGGCCGAGGGCGAGCATCAGCCCGGCCCCGACCTGGGTGGCGCCGGCGGCCAGCGCGGTGAGCCTGCCGCCGCGGAAGCCGTCGCCCCGGAACTCGGCGGTGCCGCCCTCCAGTCCGCCGCCGCCGAGGTGGAAGCTGACCTTCTGGACGCCGTGGCCGGCGAGCAACAGGCCGACGACCGCGCGCAGCAGGAGTAGGCCGGTGTTCATGTCGGACTCCGTCGGGTGGTTCGGTCAGCCGGCGGCGTGCGGGTTGATCATGGACTGGGCGTAGACGAGGCCCATGCCGTAGGCGCCGCCGTGCTCCTTGACGAGCTCGGTGACCGCGACGTAGGTCTCGGTGCGGGCCCAGTCGCGCTGGAGCTCCAGCAGGACCTGGATCCAGGTGACGGGCACGGCGCCGGCGGCGGTCATCCGCTGCAGGGCGTGCTCGTGGGCCAGCGGGCTGACGCCGCCGGAGGCGTCGGCGACGACGTAGACCTCGTAGCCCTGGTCGAGGGCGGACAGGGCGGGCAGGACGAGGCAGACCTCGGTCCACAGGCCGGAGAGGATGATCTTCTTGCGGCCGGTGGCCTTGACGGCCTCGACCAGGGCCTCGTCCTCCCAGGCGTTCATGCTGGTGCGGTCGACGACCTCATGGCCGGGGAAGACGGCCTGCAGCTGCGGCAGGATCGGGCCGGAGAAGGACTCGGCGGCGACGGTGGACAGCACCGTCGGAACGCCGAAGATCTTCGCGGCCTTGGCCAGGCCGACGGTGGCGTTGATGATCGCGGTGCGGTCGCCGCTGCCGGTGCCGAAGAACATCTGCGGCTGGTGGTCGACGAACAGCATCATCGCGTTGTCGGGGGTCAGCAGGTCCGGGCTCGGAGCGGCGTGAACGTTCGCGAAGTCAACCATGACGGCTCTCTCTTCTCGTGAATGCGGGGAATGACACAGGAAGGTGACACTGCGTCAGGCGCCCGGCCGGATCGGCGGGGCGGTACGTCGACGACACTAGCCCGCGGCCCGTGCGGGGTTCTGCTCGCTGCGCGCCCGGGACTGTTCCCACAACGCACGGCTATGGGCGGATCCACGGGAACCGGACCGTCCGGACGGTGAAGTGCGCTGCCGGGCAACTGGCGATGCGCTGCGGAGAACCTCGCCCGCCGCGGTCCGCCTAGGTTCGCTGCGAGGCCTGCGCCGAAACACCACCCAACGAAGGGACTTCCCTTGTCCACCATGCCCGTTGCCGGGGTGCGCCCCGGTGCTCCCGAGCAGCCCGCCGACCTCGTCGTGCGCAACGCCAAGGTGTTCACCAACGATCCGCGCCGCCCCCGGGCCACCGCTGTGGCCATCCGGGACGGTCTGATCCGGGCGGTCGGCGACGACGCGGACGTCGCTCCGCTGGTCGGCCCCGGCACCCGGGTGGTCGACGCGCTCGGGCGTCGGGCCGTGCCGGGGTTGAACGACGCGCACCTGCACGTCATCCGCGGCGGCCTCAACTACGTGATGGAGCTGCGCTGGGACGGCGTCCCGACGCTGCGCGAGGCCCTGGCGATGCTGCGCCTGCAGGCCGAGCGCACCCCGCCCGGCCAGTGGGTGCGGGTGGTCGGCGGATGGTCCGCCGACCAGTTCGCCGAACGGCGCCTGCCCACCCTGGCCGAGCTCAACGCCGCGGCGCCCGACACCCCCGTCTTCGTCCTGCACCTCTACCAGTCGGCGCTGCTCAACAAGGCGGCCCTGCGCGCGGCCGGCTTCACCCGGGACACCCCCGACCCGGCCGGCGGCCAGATCGTGCGCGGACACGACGGCGAGCCCACCGGCCTGCTGATCGCCGCCCCCGGCGCCCTGCTGCTCTACTCCACCCTCGCCAAGGCCCCCACCCTGGACGAGGCCGACCGCATCGGCTCCACCCGCCACTTCCTGCGCGAACTGAACCGCTTCGGCCTCACCTCCGCGATCGACGCCGCCGGCGGCTTCCAGAGCTTCCCCGAGAACTACGGCACCGTCATGGAACTCGCCCGCCGCGGCGAGCTGAGCCTGCGCATCGCCTACCACCTCTTCCCGCAGACCGCCGGTCAGGAGCTCGACGACCTCACCCGCTGGGTCAACACCGTCCGCCCCGGCGAGGGTGACGAGTGGCTGCGCCTCAACGGCGCGGGGGAGAACCTCACCTGGGCCGCCGCCGACTTCGAGAACTTCACCGAGCCCAGGCCGCAACTGGGTGCCTACGAGAGCGAGTTCGAGAAGGCCGTCCGGATCCTCATGGAGAACGGCTGGGGCTTCCGCCTGCATGCCACCTACGACGAGACGATCCGCCGCGACCTCGCCGTCTTCGAGAAGCTCGCCGCCGAGGGCCTCTTCCCCCAGGGCAACCGCTGGCTCTTCGACCACGCCGAAACCGTCAGCCCCGAAAGCCTCGACCGCATCGCCGCCCTCGGCGGCGCCGTCTCCGTCCAGAACCGCCTGTCCTTCCAGGGCGAGGCCTTCGTCTCCCGCTACGGCGCCCCCGCCGCCGCCGAAGCGCCCCCGCTGCGCGCGATGCTCGACCGCGGGCTGACCGTCGCCGCGGGCACCGACGCCACCCGCGTCTCCTCCTACAATCCGTGGGTCGCCCTGCACTGGCTGGTCTCCGGCCGCGCCGTCTCCGGGCGGCGGCTCGCCGCCGAGCACAACCGCCTCAGCCGCGAACAGGCCCTGGAGCTCTACACCCTCGGCGGCGCCCGCCTCACCGGCGAGCAGGACGTCAAGGGCCGTCTGACGGTCGGCAGTTACGCGGACCTCGCGCTGCTCGACGCCGACTACTTCACCGTGCCCGAGGCCGACATCCCGCACATCGAGTCCGTGCTGACGGTCGTCGGCGGACGCATCGTCCACGCCACCGGGGAGCACCAGGGCCTGGCCCCGGAGCTGCCCGAGGTGACGCCCTCCTGGAGCCCGGTCACCCGCTTCGGCGGCTACCACGCCACCCCCGCCCCCAGTCTGGCCGCCGGGGTCCGCCAGGCCGAGGGCGTCCTGGAGGCCGTGGCGGCCTCCGGCGAGCAGCACGCCTGGCGCGCGGCCCGCGGCCTCGCCCTGCCCGGACAGTCCCAGCTGCCGACGGACCCCTGCTTCCTCTGATTCCCCGAGGCGCCGTCAGTTCCGCAGCGGGGCGCCCCCCCCCGGCCCCCGCCCCGGGCCCCGGGGGGGCCCCCCCCCCCCCCCCCCCGACGGGAGGGGGGGCCGCG
>NZ_JBHXTL010000271.1:0-3671 GCF_042677365.1 Kitasatospora sp. NPDC127116 | reverse complement strand
GGCGGTCGCGCCGGGGCGCGGCCGCCGGCGCCCCCGGCCGCCAGCCGAAGGGCTCCGCGGCCCGAACGGCCGGCGCAGGCGCGGTGTCCGAGGCCTCCCGGGCGATCCCGAAGGGGCCCGGCAGCCCGAACTGGGGTTCCGCCAACAGGCTTTCCCAGCAGCCGAATTCCGGTACCGGAAGCCACCACCGCTCACCCGGCAGGTCGACCGGGGTGCGCGTCGATCCGCCGCCGCGGCCGCGCGGGTAGCGGCCCTCACTGTTCTTCCCGTTCGGGTAGAGATCGACCGTCCGCCTCAGGGCCTTGTCCGAGAGCTCGGGGAGGTCCTCCTCCTCGTACTGCCATTCGGCCAGGTGGCGCAGGAACAGCCGCCCGGGCTCCAGCCTGCGCAGGTCGGCTTCGAACACCCGGCGGCCCGAGCCGTCGAACCGCCAGAGGCCCAGGTAGTGCGCGGCCCAGGCGACGTGCAGCACCGCGACGGGAAGCTCCTGCCCGGGGGCGGCGAGCACGACGGCGTACGGCTCGCCCGCCGCGTCCCGGCGGGCGGCCTCCGCCCGGGGGATCGGACGGACCGTCGAACGGTTCGAGGAGTCCCACCCGTCGCCGTAGACCGCCTCGACGAGCACGTCACTGTGCACCTCGGTCACCCCTGCCTCCATCGAACCTGCTGCTGTGCGGATCCACCCTAGAGACCGGGTCCGACAGGCCCGACAGCCGGCCCGCCGATGCCCGCTTCGAGGTCGAGCACCCGTACAGCGTCCCGCCCCCGCTCCGGATCCACTTGCGAGCCGCATTCGAACAGCACCATCATCGGACGCCTGGAACCGCCCACGAGCCATTCCTGAACCCGCCCTCCCAGGAGCGGACTTGACTGTCGAACCCCCCTGACCGGCAGTACTGCGCGCCCGCCCACCACCTTGCAGCGAGGAGCCCTTCCGGTGATCGACTTCAATGTGCTGACCGACCTGGCCCGCCGCGAGGGCGTCCAGCGGATCGGCGTCGGCGTGGTGGTCCGCGACACCTCCGGCCGGATCCTGATGATCCGCCGGGCCGCGCACGACGACCCGCCCGGCCGGTGGGAGTACCCGGGCGGCGGCCGGGCCGGCGACGAGACGGTGGCCGCCGGCGCGGCACGGGAACTGGCCGAGGAGACCGGACTCGCCGGCCTGCCACTGGAGTACGCGCGGCACCTGGACCTCACCGACCGGCGCGGCCTGCGCGTGCGCCAGTTCGTCTTCACCACGGTCGTACCGGACGGCACCGCGATCCTCCTCTCGGCCGGCCACGACGACCACCGGTGGGCCGCCCCCGACCGGCTGCCGCCCACGAGCGACGGGCAGCGCACCGTGATCGAATGGCTCACCGGCCGCCTGGCCCTCCCCGGCTGGCGGCCGGTCGGCGGCTACCTCACCACCATCGCCCGGCCCGGCTCCTACGGCTGTTTCCTCGTCACCGATCCGCAGGGGCGCGTCCTCGGGCTGCGCTCCACCGTCGACCCCGGCGTCTGGAACTTCCCCGGCGGCAACGTCGAGCACGGCGAGACACCGTTCACCACCGCCCTGCGCGAGGCCCGGGAGGAACTCGGCCTCGACCTCGCCACGGAGAACCCGCAGGTGCTCCGGCGGCGCCTGGTCGCCGTCGTCCACGAGCAGGCCGGCAGCCTGCTCCCCGTCCCCGCCTGCGGCTACGTCTTCGACGGCGGCGTCCTCACCGCCGAGCAGCAGGCCCGGATCCGCCTCGACCCCGCGGAGCACACCGAATGGCGCTTCGAGACCGCCCACGACTGGCACGACCACATGGGCCCGGACCGCTACCGGCGGCTCCTGCAAGCCCTGCGCGCCCACCGCAGCGGCACCCCGCTCTACCTCGAACGCCCGGCCCCGGCCGGCGACTTCGAGGGCGTCATGGTCCTCGTCACCGACCCGGCCGGGCGGCTGCTGATGCACCACCGCGACGACAAGCCCGGCATCGCCTGGCCCGGCTACTGGACCCCGATCGGCGGATGGCGCGAGGCCGACGAGACCCCCGAGGAGAACGCCGCCCGCGAGGTCCGCGAGGAGGCCGGAATCACCATCACCCGGATGCGGCCGGTACCCGGCCCGCAGCACGAGCTCGTCTCCCCGCTCGTCCGCGTCCTGCACGCCGCCTGGGACGGCCCCGAAAGCGACCTGCGGCTCGGCGACGAGGGCCTGGCCGTCCGCATGGTCCCCTTCGACGAGGTCCTCGACCTCAAGGTCCCGCCCTACATGCGGCACTACCTGCCGCTGCTCGCCGCGGCGGCCGACCACCCGGCCGGCGGGTGACAGGTTCCCGAGCGGGGTCGTCGACGGCGGGGCCCGTCGGGCCCGGCCCACGCGTGCGGGCGAACGGCCGGCCCAAGCTCCGGCGGGTCCGGCGAGAACTCCGCCACCGCCCCATCGGGCCGGCCACCTCGCCGAAGCCGTCCACGCCCTACGGAACCGCAGGAACCGCAGGAACCGCAGGAACCGCACAGCATGCGAAACGTTCGCAGCCGTCAGCGCACCGCCCCGGGATGCAAGTCCCCGACCACTGATTAAAATGTTTATAGCGAAAGTTTTTGCTGCTCGCCTGGATTTGATCGGACTTGAAAGGCGGAGCTCACATGACAACGCACGAGATCACCAACCACCATGAAGTCGACACAGAACCCGATCCGATAGTGTCCAGACTGTATCACGAGCTCGATTCTTTCGAGCGAACGGTGTCATTGGTGGGTTTTGTCGGAACGTCTCGACGCGCCGAGAGCATACGACTTTACCCCAGCCTTGATTTTGACACCTACTACGAGATCCACGTGGCCGACATAGTGAATCGATCCCGCACCGGCTCCGGCGATGACAGCCCTTCCGTGCTGCATGTGAGGAATACGGGAAGCATCGACATCGTCTCCTGCACGTCGGCCGACGACATCGCATCCTCCAGGCGGGTCCGACCGGAGGAATCCCACGGCACGATCACGACGGACCCGGGAACATTCAGCTCGACGACCCCCCTCTTTCGCGACAGTTATCCGCACAACCCGACCGGGGACGCGGTTCAGAAATTCGCCACTTCCCGACTGGGCCAGACCGTCGGCGGGGGCGAGTGCACCGATCTCGTCAACGCGGCACTGCAGGACGCGAACGCACGCCCAGGAAACTTCTCCAACCCCCCGTACTACGTTTGGGGCACCGAGATAACCCAGAGGCCACCCCAATGGGGAACCTGGCAGAACGGCGATATCATCCAGTTCGCCTACGCCCATTTCCAATGGGTCGAAAACCATGTCACCAAGACATGGGGGGTCGGCCCCACCGGGCGACACACAGCCATCATCTGGAATGCCACGTTCACCGGTTCGGGTCCCTGGGACACCTGGCTCATCCACCAGAACGACGGCGTCAGAAAGGTCACCCAACGACAGCTCTATCTCGCCCGCCTGGTGAGCGGCTCGTACACCGTCTACCGCCCTGTTCCTCTCTGAGGACCGCGTCCCCCTCGGGGCCGGCGCGCCACGGAAGGATCCCGCCCGGCCTGCCGTCGCACCTCGCAGGAAGGCCGTCGCACCTCGCGGGAAGTGGGATCGGACCAGGAACGGGCCGCCGGCCCGGGCCGTGGTCACCCCCGGGTCAAGTCGCCGATCCGTGCTCGCCGTCGGCCGGCCCGCCAGGC
>NZ_JBHXTL010000270.1:0-3754 GCF_042677365.1 Kitasatospora sp. NPDC127116 | reverse complement strand
GTCACCCGCCGCCCGCCGCCCGCCGAGCCGATCCCGGGCCGGCCGTCCACCCGCACGCACTTGACGGAATGTCACGATCCGATCTTCATCCTGTCCTGATGATTGTGACGCTGTGCATGCCACCAAAAGCCGTCGACCGACCGTCCTGTGAGGTGTCCACGCAAGTCAGCACGCACCGCTATCGGGGAGCCACCATGTCCGTCCGCCACCGTCACCAGCTGCTCGCCTCCGCCGCCCTCGTCGTCGGAGCCGGCCTCGCGCTGACCGCCTGCGGGCCCGACAACACCGACACGGCCGGCGGCCCGGGGGCCTCCGCGGCCGCCACGGTGGCCGTCACGCCCCCGACGGCGGGCGGCCCGGCCTCCGGCGCCCCCACGGGCGCACCGGCCACGGGAGCGGCGACGAAGCCCGCCCCGCAGAAGCCGTCCGGCGCGAGCACCCCGGGCGGCACCAAGTCCGACGGGGGCAGTGCCGGCGCCGCCGCCCACCCGTGCGACATCAAGAACCTCTCGATCAAGGTGACGGCCCGAGCCGGGGCGGCCGGCCAGCGGGTGATCGAGGTGCGCAACACCGGTGCGAGCGCCTGCAGCCTGAGCTCCTCCCCGGGGGTCGACCTCGGCGACTCCGTCTCGCCCGACCAGAGCAAGAACGTCAAGCCGATACTCGCCAGCGGCACCGAGCGCTTCACGGTCCCTGCGGGGCAGAACGCCTACGCGGTGATCGACCTCGACCCGAGCGGCGCCACCACCGGCACCACCCCCGGCATCAACGAGATCAACGTGCTCGCCGACGACGAGGGCACCAACATGCCCCTCGCGAACACCCAGAACTTCCCGCTCGACAGCGGCGTGCGGGTGCTGAACCCCAAGATGGGCAACTACCGCTCCAGCGTGGCGGACGCCGTCGCCTCCATGACGGCCGCCCCCAAGTAGTCCCGGAACCGGCCCGCCCGCCCCGGCGGCACCCGCCCCGACTCCCGCTCCGGCATCCGGGTGAAATGAAGCGGAGTCGCCTGGCGCGAATGGAAGCGGGGTCCGACGCTGCCAGAATGCAATTTCCTCGGGTCCACCTGCACAGGCGGTGCCACCGGACAGCTGGAGCGGAACATGCAAATCATTCGACCACGCAATAGTCCGGAAAGGGAGACCGGCGCAGGCGCGGGAAGCCTCCCGTGGACACTCATGTATCACTCGGTGACGTCGACGGTCGAGGACCCCTATCTGATCACCGTCGGCCCCGCGCGGTTCCGCCGCCAGCTGCGCTGGCTGTCCGCCCGCGGGCTGCGCGGGGTGTCGGTGGGCGCCCTGATGCGTTCCCACCGGGACGGCACCGCGGCGGGCCTGGTCGGGCTCAGCTTCGACGACGGGTACCGCGACTTCCTGGAGGAGGCCATGCCCGCACTGGCGGAGTACGGCTTCACCGCGACGGTCTACGTGGTGGCCGGCCGGCTCGGCGGATACAACGACTGGGACCGGCAGGGCCCGCGCAAGCCGCTGATGACGGCGGACGAGGTCCGTGAAGCCGCTGCCGCCGGGGTGGAGATCGGCTCGCACGGGCTGACCCACCGGCGGCTGGCGGGCCTGGGCGCGCGGGACCTCGCCGCCCAGGTCACCGACAGCCGCCACGTGCTGGAGGACCTCACGGGCCGGGAGGTCGGCGGGTTCTGCTACCCGTACGGCTCGCTCGACGGCGCCGCGGTGGAGGCGGTGGAGCAGGCCGGCTACGAGTACGGGTGCGCGGTCAGCCCCGGGCCCCACAGCGGGGTGTACGCGCTTCCCCGATGTTACGTCGGAGACCGGGACGGACCGCTGCACCTGACCGCGAAACTGGTGCGCGACCGCTGGCGGCGCTGACGGCCGCTCAGCGGCCGGCGGCGGAGGGTTCCGCGGCGGGTTCCAGGCGCAGCCAGGACTCGTGCCACAGCAGGGCGCAGCGGCGGTCGCAGCCGGTGGGGGCCGGCTCGCCGCCGCAGCGCAGGCCCTGGAGGATGAACCAGCGCCCCCCGGTGGGGTGCTGCCACCAGGCCAGGGACCGGTGACGCAGCTCGGAGGCGCCGTGACGGGTGCCGGCGTGGCGCTCCATCCCCGGCTGGAAGGGGACGCCGTGCAGGCGCCCGTCGGAGCCGAGGGTCGCGTGGATCTCCGCGAGGCTGCGCACCGTCGCCCACAGGGCGACCGGCCGGGCGGCGGGGACCGGCGCGGGGGCGGGCTCCAGCCATTCGTCGCGGAACAGCAGCGCGCATTCCATGCCGCAGCCCTGGGTCCCGTCGGCGCCGTGGCAGGTGGCGCCGGCCAGGGCGACGGTGCCCGACAGGCGCCGCACGCGGTAGTGGTCGTCGATCATGCGGCGCACGACGCGTTCGACCTGGTGGACGCCGCCGCAGAACGACCACTGGCTCCGGGTGAACCACAGGCCGCGGTGGCGGTCCTTGGCGTCCAGGGTGGCGCGCACCACGGCCTCGTCCTTCACCCGGACCCAGTCCCCCTCGGCGAAGCGGGAGGGACGGCCGGGCGCCGGAATGTCGGCGCGGCGCTCACGCAGGCCTTCGCGGGCGATCCGCGCGCGACGCACGACACCGAGCGGCGGAAGGTCGCGCAGGGGCAGACTCTTGTACTGGCACCGGTTCGTGGCGGATTCGCCACGCAGCTCCGTGATACGGGTGAACCGTGATTCCTCGACGGCCATCAATGAAATCCCATCGGGTTGGAGATATCGGCACAGGCTAGCGCAACATGACTTTCCCCGTGTCGGCCTCCGGGCCCTTTCGGCGCCATGTCGAGAGAAATAACACTAGAAGCATTAAGAGCCTTCCGGAGTGAAAATCCAGCACTTCCGGAGAGTTCCGGTTCATACGTGTGTAATGTTTCCACCGTTGTCGAGGTGGAGTGGCCGAGTGGCGAGGCGACGGTTTGCAGGACCGTTCAGACGGGTTCGATTCCTGTCTCCACCTTTTCTCCTGTCCGCCGGTGCCGGGGTGTGTCCCGCCGGTCGGCCCCGCGTCGGCCGGCGGTCCGTCAACCCACCGCAGGAACAGCCCGGCTGCCGCCCCCGACCGGACGGCGAGGCCCGGGCCGGGGGCCTCCCCGGGAGTACTGACCCGGCATCAGCCCCGGCGACCCCGGGCCGCCGCCCGCGCGACCGCCCGCCGCGCACGGCAGGCCCCGCTCACCGGCGCGCAAGGCCCGCCGACCCGCGGTGGGAGCCCGGCGCCGACGGCGGTCCCCGACCGTGGCATGCATGCCCGGCATGACCGACAGCCCGGACACCGGAGCCCCGGACGGGACCCGACCCTTCGCCACCGCGCGCGAGCCGGCCGAGTTCCCCGCCGTCGGGGTCCAGGGGGTGCCCGGTGTCCTGCACGCCGGGGACCTGAGCCGCGGCAGGCCCCGCACCCTGTGCGGGCTCCGCTGCTTCAAGGTCTTCCTGTGCCACTTCGAGCCCGGGGACCCGGCCTCGTGCCGGAAGTGCCGGGCCCTGGTCGGGGCCGCGCCGTCCCGGTAGGGCGGGCAGGAACACCCGCACGACCTGCTCCCGCGCGAGGCCGGTGACGGGCCGCTGCGCACGGACCTGCTCGCCGCGCCGGGGCGTGCCGGGGCGTGCGGATCGCGATCCGGAACACCGGCCCGGGCCGAGGGCGCCGACCACCAGGAACTCGTCCGGCGCCCCGTCGCCCGACCGCGGCCCCGGCGGCATCTGCGGCATCTGCGGCATCTGCGGCACCGAAAACCGGACCGCCCGGGTGCCGGCTCGGTGG
>NZ_JBHXTL010000269.1:0-3780 GCF_042677365.1 Kitasatospora sp. NPDC127116 | reverse complement strand
GCCCCGGGCCCCCCCCCCGCCCCCCCGCCGGCCCGGCTGAACCCTCGGACCGGGGAGCAGGGCGCACCACGGTCGTACAGCCGGGACCGTCCCCCCGGCACCCTCACCGGGGCCGTGCCGCCGGTCGCGTTCCGCCCCGCGGCGGCGCCACCCCCGCGCGAGCTTCCTCGAACCGCACCACCGATCACCTCTCCTCTCCCTCTCCCAAGGAGTTCGGCATGTCCCGCATCAGTGCCCGCCTGGCCGCGACCGGTGCCACCGTCGTCCTCGCCCTGACCGGTGTGAGCGGTGCGGCCGTCGCCGACACCGCCGCCACCCCGGCCTCCGGCCAGGCCGTGATCACCACCGACGTGAGCTTCCTGGCGGACGCCGCGCTCAACGGCATCCTGGTCATCCCGCTGCAGCCGGCCGACCCGAAGCTCGACGCCGACACCGGCCTCACCGTGACGCTCCCGGTGACCGACGGCGCCGCGAACATCCCCGGCTTCTACGGGCACGTGCAGTTCGGCGGCGGTCTGCTCTTCATCAACCTCTCGACCGGCAAGAGCGTGACCTTCAAGCAGCTCGACTTCTCGGTGGCCAAGGGCTACTTCACCGCCGTGCCGAACGGTTCGACCACCCCGGTGCCGCTGCTGGACCCGCGCGGCAACAACGTGATCGGCCGCACCGGCACCACCCAGACCCTGAACTCCTCCAGCTTCCAGGTGGACGCGGCCGGCGCGAACTACCTGGACACCAACCTCGGCACCACGTACTTCAAGGGCGGCCAGCAGATCGGCTCGCTCGCGCTGTCCTTCACCCCGGCGAGCTGATCCCAGCTCCACCCGGCCGCAGATCGGAGGGCCCGTGCCTCGGCGCGGGCCCGCCGCATGCGGATCTTCCAACTCCGGTACGGAGTCGCCGCGTTGTGGTCTCGTACACCTGGCCGACCGGATCCCGCCATGTCCGGCTGGCCGAATGGTACGCACGGAATCGTCCGTCCCCAGCGCGATCCGACGCCCTCGCGCCGCTCCCTCGGCGGCCCGCATCTCCCGGAGGCCTCGCATGAGAACCCGCGTACCCGACCGAAGAGGTCGGGGAAGGTGGCGCCGTCGACTACCGGCCCTGGCCCTCGCCAAGGCGGTGGTGGCGGCGCTCGCTGTCATTCCGATCGGGTTGGGCGCGGCGCCGCAGGCTCACGCCGACTCCTCGACGACCGTGACCGGTCCGAAGGTGTGGATCCCGGCCGCCGGAACGTACGGCGACGAGGGCAGTGTGACGGTCTCCCAGACGGCCAACCTGACCAACCAGGTGCTCCAGGTCTCCTGGAGCGGCTTCACGCCGACCGTCACCCAGAGCGGCGGCCCGGTGACGACCACGCCCGTGCAGTCGACCCTCAACCTGTACGCGGTCCGGGTCTACCAGTGTCGCGGCACCGACCCCGCCGTGACGGACTGCTACGGCAGCACCCTCTACGGCGGCGACCGCGAGGCGGGCTTCGAGCAGCCGGCCCGCCCGGTGCACACGGAGACGCCGGACTGGCCCACGAACATGGTGCTGGCCCCGACCGGCCCGGACGGCTCGGGCACCGCCTCCATCGAGGTGTGGAGCGCCAAGGAGAGCACCACGCTCGGCTGCGACGCCACCCACCCCTGCTCGATCGTGGTCGAGCCGAACTACGGCGGCGACCCGACGGACCTGTACAACATCCGCGGCGGCAAGGCCGACTGCAACGACCACCGGATGGACAAGGACAGGTTCTACAACGCCGCTTCGGACGGCGTCATGAAGCCCGGCCGGATCAACTCGAAGACCAAGAACCGCACCAGTGAGCAGTGCGCCTGGCTCAACCGGACCGTGGTCCCGCTCTCCTTCGCGCCCACCCCGGACTCCTGCGTCGCGAGCGCCCAGGACTTCGGCACCGCCGGTCTGGAGATGGCCAACCGGGCGATGCAGCAGTGGCGTTCGGGCCTGTGCCTGGGCGAGTCCCCGATGACCGTGGGCTACATCCCGGCCGGTGGCGAGCCGCAGGCCCGGTCGGCCTTCCTGGGCGGCAGCAGCAGCATCGACCTCGCGCTGACGGCCCGGCCGGACACGTCACCGCCCCCGCGGCCGTACGTCTACGCCCCGCTGGCGACGACCGGCATCTCCGTGACCTTCGTGGTCGACGACCCGAACACCGGTCGGCAGATCAAGGACATGAAGCTGAACGCGCGGCTGCTGGCCAAACTGCTGACCCAGTCCTACGCGTCGCCCGGTGCCGACATCCCGTCCGTGGCCGGCAACCCGATCTGCCTCTTCACCGACCCCGAGTTCAGGCAGCTGAACCCGGAGACCCCGGAGAACGGGATCAGCTGGCCGACCAGCTGCGGCGGAGCCCTGACGATCTTCCCCGGTGTCCCCGGCGGCACCACGGACTTCACCTACCTGCTGACCTCGTGGATCGCGGCCGACCCGGACGCCGCCCGCTTCCTCGACGGCGAGCCGGACCCGTGGGGCATGCACGTCGACAGCTTCTACCTGAAGCCCCGGTTCACCGGCTACCCGGCCGAGGCCTTCCAGCCCCAGGACATGTCCGGGACGAGCACGCCGCAGGACGGCGCCGACACGGCGCACTGGAAGCAGTTCGAGTGGGTGCCCTCCACCGAGGGCCTCTCCCGGGTCGCCCGCAACCAGGTCCAGAACCGCCCGAACTGCCAGCAGCCGACCTACAACGCCAACGGCGGGCACGACGCCTGCGCCGCGCAGCCGGCCGGCCAGCGCATGATGCTCGCCATCATGGACACCGCCCAGGCCAAGGCGTTCTCGCTGCCCGAGGCCACGCTGCTCAACCCGGCCGGCGCCTACGTGTCGCCGTCCACGGCCGGCTTCCAGGCCGCCGTCGCCGACATGCCGACCGACCCCGCCACCGGGGTCCAGCAGCTGCCCTACGGCACGCCCGACACCGCGTTCTCCCGTGACCAGCGGGCGTACCCGCTGAGCTACGTCCAGTACGCGATGGTCCCGACCGGCGGGGTGCCCGCCGCGAAGGCGGCGGTGATCTCCCGCTTCCTCAAGACGGTGACCACCACCGGGCAGACCTACGGCATCGCGCCCGGCCAGCTGGCCCAGGGCTTCCTCGCCCTGAACAACGCCCAGCGCCAGCAGGCCCAGCAGGCCGTCCAGCACGTCGAGGCCCAGGACGGCAAGCTGCCCGGCAACCAGACCGCCCCGCCGGCCGAGAAGCCCGAACCGGGCACCCCGGAGAACGGCAACGGCGGCTCGGGCTCCGGCGGCACCGTCGACGGAACCAGCCCGGTGAGCACCTCCGGCACCGGCACCACCGGCGCGGACGGCAACTCCGGCGGCACCGGCTTCGGGTCCTCCGACGGCCTGTCCGGCGGCGGGCTCTCCGGCACCGGCTCCACCGGCTCCACCGGGACCGGCACGGCCGGCGGCGCCGCGGCCCCCGGCACGGCCGCCGGCGGCAAGCCCGGCGCGAGCGCCGCGCCCTCCGGCGGCCCGCTCGCCGCGGCCCCGGTCGGCACCCCGGTGCCCGACCGGCCCGGCACCGCCCGGCTGCTGCTGCCCGTCGCGCTGATCGCCGGCCTGGTGCTGCTGGTCGGCGGACCGGCCGCGCTGTTCCTCGGCGGCACCCCGGCCGGGGCGAAGGTGCTGACCGGCGCCCGCACCCAGTGGTCGCGGCTGCGCCGCAAGTAGGAACCCGCGCTCGGCGGGGGCGGCCCACCCGGCCCCCCCCCCCCCGGCCCCCCCCCACGCCCCGCCCCCCCCCCCAACCCCACACCCCCCCACCCCCAGCGG
>NZ_JBHXTL010000268.1:0-3819 GCF_042677365.1 Kitasatospora sp. NPDC127116 | reverse complement strand
GGCGTGAGCCGGCCACCGCCCCTTCGTCATGTCCGGGGAGCCCGTGGCGCGTCGGCCGTCGTCCCCCGTGCCGCACCGGCCGCCGTCCCCCGTCCCGTGCCGGCCGTCGCCCCCGTGGGCCCGGAGCCCCGCCCCCGGGCCGTGCGGCCGGCTCCCCGGCGCCGGCTCAACCCGCCTCGGAGAGCCTTTCGTTCCTGGCGAGGGCCGCCGCCCGGACGTCCAGCAGTGCGAGCAGGACGGGCGGGTCGAGGGCGTGCACGGGCCGCAGGCGCAGTTCGAGCGGCTTCGGCGGGACGTTCGCCCTGATCTCGACGGGGCCGACGGAGCCGACGGAGACCTCGCCGGTGAGGACTTCGTCGAAGGAGGCGGGGACGGAGTGGGCGAGGAGGTACCAGGTCCCGGGCGGCACGTGTTCGAGGAGGAAGGCGCCGGGGCGGGGGAGGACGGTACAGGCGGCCGGCCGGCCCTCCGGGATGCGGGTGCGGAAGAGCCCGACGAAGACGCGGCCGAGGCCGTCGGCGACGGGAGCCCGGATCTCGCCGCGGACGGTGGCGAGATCCGTGGGCCGGGCCCAGCGCCGCCGTTCGAGTTCGATGCTCGTGGTGAAGCCGCGTAACTGGCGGAACATCGTGGGCGACGTGCCGACGCTGCTGGCGAACCGTGAGCTGAAGGTGCCGACGCTGTTGTAGCCGACGCGGTGGCTGATCTCGGTCACGCTGAGGTCCGTCTCGATGAGCAGACGTTTGGCGGCCTCGATGCGGATGGCGGACAGGAAGCGTCTCGGTGAGACCCCGGTCACCCGCTGGAATTCCCGGGAGAAGTGGAATTTGCTGTAGACGGCCGCCTGTGCCATGTCGTCTATGGTCAGTATTTCGCCGATGTTCTCGTGCATGACCTCGATGGCTCGGGCCACGGCCTCTTCGATTGCGGGCTTCACAATGACTCCAGGTTCTCGCAGTACCGGTGGACGACGGAAACTCCGCTCCGGTATTGCGTCCTGGAACGCGGCCGAGGGGGGCGGGCGGCCTGAAATACCGGAGCGCGCGAGGTTTACCCGCTCCCTTCTGTTAAGCGACGGTGACACACCGTGGCACCGTGATAACGACTGATGACCGTAGCAGGCGGACATGACAAGTTCAACGACTTCCTCGCGCGTTGATTTGGCAAAGCCGAGGGGTGGAATACCGGCCGGTATGTGTTTGAACTATTGAAGCAATTGACGAGATGCGCCGGAGGGGGGCATACGGATGTCACGGACGGGACGGATGTGATTCAGGAGTACTCGTGTGACGGCTGCGCCGGTCCGGCGTCGGAGCGGAATCGTTCGGGAATTCACCGCGGATCGCGCCGGCCCCGCCGTCAGTCCGAATCGGTCGTCGCCGGGTCCACCTCCTCCCACAGTCGCTCCACGGAGGCCGCCACCGATGCGACCGCGGCCTCCAGGATGTCGCCGGCCGCGACCATCAGCCCCACCAGCTGCGCCTCCAGCAGCCGATCGGCGTCGCACGGCTCGGTCAGGTATTCGCCGAGCTCCAGGACCACCAAACCGTGCACCGCGGACCACATCTGATGCGCCACCAGCTCGGCGTCCTCCGAGCGGAACCGGCCCGCCTCGATGCAGCGGGCGGCGCACTCGGCCACGCCGGCCAGAGTGTAACGGCCGTATTGCCGGTCCTCCTCGCCCAGCGAGAACCCGGCCAGCGAGGAGCCCCCGAACATCACCGCGTACAGGTGGGGGTTGGCCAGCGCATTGCACCGGTACGCACGACCCAGCAACGCCAGGTCGCTCACCGGGTCGTCACTGAACTCCACCAGGGTGAAGTAGTGCTGGAGCCGGGTGAACCCTTCATGAACCATGGCGCGCACCAGCCCGCGCATTCCGTTGAAGTGGGTGTACAGGGCCATGGTGGAGGTGCCGCTCTCGCTCGCGATGCGGCGGGCGGACAGCGCCTGCGGCCCTTCCTCCGCCAGCAACCGGGCGGCGATGTCCACCAGTGCCGGACGGGCACCGGGATCCGTGCGACGCGGACTCATTCCCTCAGTCAAGCAAAACGCCCTTATGTCAGGTACGTTCGCGCCCACAACCCTCCGATCCCCGCACAATGCGAGAAGCGGCCCGCGCGGCGCCGGGCATAGCTTTCCAGTCACTCAGCGCGACATTCCAGGGGCGGCCGACGGCCGGAGGAGAAATGTCGACGCCCGGTCGCGCGACCACCACACCAGCGCTCGACGGAGGTCGCTCTTGTCCACCACCACACGCCCCGGCCGGATCACCGGCGCCACATTGCTCCTCTCCTTGGGCAGCCTGATCGTGCTGGTCTCCTCCGCAGTGGCCTTCCGGCACTCCTTCGCGATGGATCCCGCGATGCCGATGGACCACATGTCGGCCGACGACGGCCGGAAGCTGCACGGCATGGCCCTGTCGGAGATGCCGGAGATGTTCACCGCCCTCGCCGGACTGCTGATCGTGGTGGTCGGCGCCGCCCTGCGCGGGCGGCCGAAATCCGTCGAGGCCGACTCCGGGACGGGGCGGCGCGGCCGGCTGCTGATTCTTCTCATCGGTACGGCCGCCCTCACCATCGACATCAGCAAGACCTCCACCCTGGGCTTCGTCATCCCCGGCATGCGGGCCGAGTACGGGCTCGATCCCCGCGCGGCCTCCCTGCTGGCGGTCTGCGGACTGACCGGGACGGCGACCGGGGCGCTGCTGTTCGGCGTGCTCACCGACCGGATCGGCCGCCGCAGTTCCTACCTGATCGCCACCCTCGGGTTCACCGCCACCAGCATGTGCGGCTCGATGCCCACCTTCGAGGGCAACCTGGTGATGTGCGCCCTGATGGGCGTGGCGGTCGGCGGCCTCGCCCCGCTGCTGATCACCCTGCTCACCGAGACCGTCGGCGGAAAGGTCCGCGGATCGGTGGTGGTGGCACTCTCCGTCGTCGCCACCGCGGTCGGCTACCTGGTCGCCGCCGGCTCGGCGCTGTGGCTGGAACCGGTGTTCGGCTGGCGGATCCTGTGGCTGATCGGCGCCCCCACCGGTGCCGTGCTGGCCCTCCTCACCCCCTTCGTCCCCAACCGCACCTCGGCCCCCGCCCCGGTGGCCGCGGGCGCGCCGTCGGCCGTCCAGCACCTGCCCAGGTCCTCACGGGCCCTCACCCACGGCCTCCAGCGCGCCTTCGCCACCCTGATCGGACTGCTCACCTTCGGCCTCACCACCTGGGTGCCGAGCCTGGCCCGGATCGGCGGCGTACCGGTGCACACCGCGAACCTGATGCTCACCATCGCGGCGATCGTGATGATCCCGTGCGCCCTGCTGCTGATGCTGGGCTACCGCCGCTTCGGACCGACCTCCATGGCGGCGGGCCTGGCCACCGTCACCGCGGTGCTGCTGCTGGCGCTCACGGCCAGCGGCGCGGTGGCCGAGGTGGGCTGGATCGCCGCGGGCGCGCTGGTGGCGGCCCTGTTCTCGGTGAACTCGATGGCCGCGATCTTCCTCCCGATCGCGGCCGACCTGGCGGATCCGGAACGGCGCGGCCGGACCACCGGGTGGGTCTCCCTGTTCAACCGGCTGGGCGGCCTGATGGGGCCGCTGCTGCTGGCGAGCCTGGTGTCCTCGCCCTCCGCCGTCCTGGTGGCGGTCTCCGTCCTCGCCCTGCTGTGCGGCGCGGCCGCCTGGTACATCAGCCGCCGGCACCGGCTCGCCCTGGTCGGCCTGGAGCCGGTGACCGACTGAACCGACCGACCGAACCGGCTGACTGACCGACCGACCCACCCACCGACCGGGAGCACGCAGGCCGGCCGACCGACGAACCCGTCTGT
>NZ_JBHXTL010000267.1:0-3864 GCF_042677365.1 Kitasatospora sp. NPDC127116 | reverse complement strand
CGACCACCAGCACCACACCGGACTCGACCGCGAGATCCACCACACCAGCCATCACGAACACCCTCATTCCAAGACTCGGAGGAATCACCGGAGACCGATCCTCGAAGGCGCCGGTTGCGCCCGATCGGTTCGTCGTCGTGGCACCATTCAAATCCGCCCTGCCCGGACGATCCATAGCCGCCGCTCTCAGCTCCATGCGCGAGCGTCTACGCCACCGATGCGCCACCGACCAGCGGTGCTCCGCCCGCCCCCGGTCGTCGAGCCACCCGCGGCCCGGGCTCCCCGGCACCCACCACAACACACCGCACCCCCGCCTGAAAGCTCTTTCCAGCGCCTCTCGACCCTTCTTCGACCGCGCGGCGGGAAGCGCCGCGCACGGCGTCCGGAAACGGGCCGGCGGGGAAATCGCGGAGTGGCCGGAAATGAAAGCGCCGGTCCCGGGACCGCGGAATCCGTCGCCGGCACCGATCGTCCAGAGGTACGGGCCCGAAGGGATGCCGCCCGGTGCCGACGGCCCGCCTCCGGCCCGGGCGCCGTCCGCCTCCCCGTTCGACCCGCTCGGCCCCCGCTCGGCCCCCGCGAGGCCCCCGCTCGCCACCGGATCCCCGCCGAGGTGCTCGAACACGCCCGCCCCCCGAACCGGGCGGGCGCCCGGAACCTGTCGAATCCTTGAACGCCCATACCTGACGGATCATCAGACTTGTTGCTGCTTAGGGAGATTGTCCGTGCACGGGCTCCCGTTCCGTGGATAGCATCTGAATTCCATTCTGTTCGAGCGCTAATCGCCTGGGAGGGGCGGCGCCGGACAGACCGACAGGAGACTTCATGCGCGTGTCCAAGCACGTCCACCCCGTCAGCAACCGCCCGACCGCGGCCGACGTCGCCCTGCCACCGGCGCTGCCCTATCCCGACGGCTGGTCCGCACTCGCCTTCTCCGCCGAGCTCAAGCCCGGCACCGTGCTCACCCGCCAGCTCGCGGGCGAGGACGTCGTGCTGTACCGGCTGCGCAACGGCCGCCTCCGCGCGATCCGCCCGTACTGCCCGCACCTGGGCGCCCACCTCGGCCTGGCCTCGGTCGAGGGCAACGACCTGGTCTGCCCGTTCCACCGCTTCGCCTTCGACGCCGACGGCCACTGCGTACGCACCGGGTACGGCACCCAGACACCCAAGGCCACGCTGACGCAGCTGCCGGTGCGCGAGGTGAACGAGGCGGTCTTCGTCTGGCGCCACCACGACGGCCGGGAGCCGGACTGGGAGATCCCCGCCTGGCACCGGCTCGGCGACGGACGGCAGCCGCTGCGGCACGCCTCCTTCGAGATGCCCGGCTACGCCCAGGACGTCATGGAGAACTCCTTCGACCTCGGCCACTTCGTCACCCTGCACGGCTGGCCCGAGGGCGAGCTGGCGGCACCGGTGGAGTTCGACGGCACCGGCTTCCACATCTCGATGCTGGTCCGGGAGACCTTCCCGCTCCTCGGGATGCGCGAGGTCCACGTCGAGGTGGACGGGTACGGCCTCGCCGCCCTGCACACCGACGTCCACACGCCCTCGCTCGGCCTGGAGATCTGCTCGCTGGTCATGGCCACCCAGGTCGCCCCCGGCCGGATGCAGCTGCGGCAGGCGAGCCGCTTCGTGATGGCGGAGCCCTCCGGGCTGCCGCCGGCCGTCGCCCGGACGGTCAGCCGGGTGGTGACCAGGCTGCTGGCGGGCCCGATGTTCCGGCGCAACCTGGAGTTCACCTCGGCGGACTTCCCGATCTGGTCCACCAAGCGGTACGTCTCCCCGCCCCGGCTCGCCCAGGGCGACGGGCCGATCGGCGCGATGCGGCACTGGGCCCGGCAGTTCTACCCGCCGGACCACCAGGCGCACCTGCCGGGGCCGGCCTCGCTCGCCGACCGGAACGGGAACGAGCCGAACGGGCACGGCACGAACGGCAGCAGCGCGAACGGCAGCAGCACGGACGGCCACGGCGAGGCCGCCGCGAGCCGAACCCAGGCCGATGCCTCCGGCAAGGCGTCCAGTGGAGCCGCCCGGAGCTGAGTCGGCCCCGGCCACCCGCAGACCCGCACCCGTTCCGCGGCCATCGGCCCGAACCGGAACCGCCCGTCCCGGCGGTACCGTCTGGCGTGGAGTACGGACGGGCGCGGCGAGGGGAGAGTCGGCGTGGAGGCACTGGGGGACGGGGATCCCCGGCAGGTGGGCGAGTACCGCCTGCTGCGGAGACTCGGTGCGGGCGGAATGGGCCGGGTCTACCTGGGCCGGACGGCGGGCGGCCGCACGGTGGCGGTCAAGCTGGTGCACGAACAGTTCGCGGCGGACCGGGAGTTCCGGGTGCGGTTCCGCAACGAGGTGGCCGCCGCCCGACGGGTCGGCGGCCGCTGGACGGCCCCGGTGCTGGACGCGGACACCGAGGGCGCCCAGCCCTGGGTGGCCACCGGGTACGTCGCCGGGCCCTCGCTGGCCGCCGCCGTACGGGAGTTCGGCCCGCTGCCCGTCGCCGCCGTCCGCTCGCTCGGGGCGGGGCTCGCCGAGGCACTGCAGGCCGTGCACGCCCAGGGGCTGGTGCACCGGGACGTCAAGCCGTCGAACGTGCTGCTGGCGCTGGACGGCCCGCGCCTGATCGACTTCGGGATCACCCGGGCACTGGACGCGGCGACCGCGCTCACCCGGTCCGGCTTCGTGGTCGGCTCCCCGGGCTACCTCTCCCCCGAGCAGGCCGAGGGGCGCAGCGCCGGGCCCGCCTCGGACGTCTTCTCGCTCGGCGCCGTACTCGCCCATGCCGCCACCGGCACCGCGCCGTTCGGCTCGGGAGTGAGCGCGCCCGTCCTGCTCTACCGGGTCCTTCACGAGGAGCCGGAACTCGACGTGTCCGACCGGGAGTTGCACGCCCTGCTGACGGCGTGCCTGGCCAAGGACCCGGCCCGCCGGCCCACTCCCGCCCAACTGCGCGAGCGGCTGACGGCCGCCGACCCGACGGCGGGCGAGCGGCTGGAGCGACGGGAGTGGCTGCCGCCCGCGATCGCCGCCGCGCTGGCCGCGCTCGCGGTCGAACTGCTGGACCTGGACAGTGACTCTCCGGCCCGACCCGGCGCTCCCACCGGGCAGTTCGGCCCGGCGGAGCCGTGGCACGCCGCACCGCCGACCCCGGGGACGCCGGCCCCCGGAACGCCCACGCCCGAGCCCCCGGGCACGCCGACGCCGTACTCCCCGACGCGGCCCCCGCCGTACCGGCCCCCGTACGCGCCCCCGCCGCAGCCGACCCGCGGCCGGCCCGGCCCCGGCGTGCTGCTGGTCGCCGCCGTGCTGGCCATCGCGGCGGCCGGCACCGCGGTGGCCCTGGCCGTGCGCGACAACGACACCGGCGGCAACGGCGGCAACGGCTCCGGCGGCACCCCGCCCGCCGCCACCTCCGCCTCCCCGACGCCGGGCGGCGAGATCCCGGCCGCTTTCCTCGGCTCCTGGCAGGGCGACCTGGGCAGCCAACAGACCCTCGTCAAGCCGGACTTCTCGATCACCATCGCCCAGGGCCGGACCAACGACCCGGTCGCGCAGATCCACAACAACGAGGGAGCGGGCACCCGCTACTGCGACGCGACCGCCAACCTGGTCCAGGCCACCGCGGACCGGGTGGTGCTGCGCACCGCCCCGATGAGCACGCTCAGCGGCTGCGCCGCCGTCCCGTACGACCAGGTGTACACCCGCAATCCGGACGGCAGCCTGCACCTGCTGGTCGGCGGCTTCTCGGGCGACCTGCGCAGGAAGTAGCCCCCGGTTCCACTCGCGGCGGGGCGGCTCCCCCACCCCGGGGGCGCCCCCCCCCTGCCCGCCCCCGGAAGCCGCCCCCAGAGCGCCCCGGACCCCCCA
>NZ_JBHXTL010000266.1:0-3870 GCF_042677365.1 Kitasatospora sp. NPDC127116 | reverse complement strand
CACCCCACCAGGCCCCACCGAACCCCCCGTCACCACCACCAACCGCACACCCACCAACCGCTCCTCCACCAACCACCCCCGCACAAACGCAAGGGTCTCCTCCAGCAGCCGGTGGACGACCGCGGGCGGCTCGGCGTCCTCGCCCACGCCGGCGCCCGCCGGCACGGCCTGCCACAGCACGGCCTCCGGGAGGGGCGCGGTGCGGTCCTCCGTGAGGAGCGCGGCGAGGTCCGGCAGCCGTTCGAGAGCGGTGTCGGGCGACTCGGTGCAGAGTCCCAAGTGGTCGGGCCCGAACAGGGCCCAGCCGACGGGGGCGGACCCGTTGTCGAGGCCGGAGAGCGGCTGCCAGTCGACGTTCCACAGCGGCAGGGCCCGCCCGTCGAGTCCGGCCCGGTCCTGCGCCATTTCACGGAGCGCCAGGGACTCGACGTCGGCGACCGGCGCACCGCTCGCGTCGGCGAGCTCGATCGAGGCGGTGCCGTCCGCACGCCCGGTCAGCCGAACCCTGAGCACGGTGGCGCCGACGGCGTGCACCCGCACACCCGTCCAGGCGAACGGCAGCGCCCCGGGCCGCGGCTCGCCCAACTCGCCCATGGCGAGCGGGTGCAGGGCCGCGTCGAACAGCGCCGGGTGGATCACGAAGCGCTGGGCCTCGCGCTGCTCCTCCGGCTGCAGGCCGATCTCGGCGTACAGCTCCTCGCCCAGCCGCCACAGCCCGCGCAGGCACTGGAAGGCCGTGCCGTACTCGTAGCCGAGTTCGCCCAGCCGCCCGTACGCGTCGGCCAGGTCGACCCGGGTCGCCCCCGGCGGCGGCCAGGCCCCCGCGAGCGAACCGGCGGGCCGCGGCACGCCGTCCGTGCGACTGACCGCGCCGGTCGCGTGGACGGTCCACTCCTCGTCGAGGACGTCCGCTTCCGTCTCCGGCCTGGCGTAGACGGTGACCGCCCGGTGGCCCTCGCCGTCCGCCTCCGCCACCGCGACCTGGACAGCGACGGCGCCACTCTCCGGGAACACCAGCGGAGCGATCAGGGTGAGGTCGTCGATCCGGTCGGCACCCGCGGCTTCGGCGGCCCGGTTCAACATCTCCACGAAGGCGGTTCCCGGCAGCAGCACCGTGCCGGACACCGCGTGGTCGGCCAGCCACGGGTGCGTGGTGAGGGAGATTCGGCCGGTCAGCAGCATGCCGCTGCCGTCCCCGAGTCCGACGACCGCGCCGAGCAGCGGGTGGTCGGCCGTGTGCAGGCCCGCGGACGTGACGTCGGCCGCTTCGACGGACGGCTCCAGCCAGTAGCGCTCCCGCTGGAACGGGTAGGTGGGCAGAGCGAAGGACGTCCCGGCGCCGGTCGGGATCGCGCCGGCCCAGTCCACCGGCAGACCGTTGACGAAGCCCTCGGCGAGGGAGAGCCGGAACCGGTCGAGCCCGCCCTCCTGCCGTCGCAGGGTGGGCAGCGTGCGAGCGGTGGCCCCGGCCGGGCCGAGGTCGGCGAGGGTCTCCTCGATGCCGACGGTGAGCACCGGGTGCGGGCTCGCCTCCACGAACCAGCGGAACCCGGCCTCGGCCAGCGCCCTGGTCGCCTCCTCCAGGCGCACGGTCGTCCTGAGGTTGGTGTACCAGTACTCGGCGTCCAGTCCGACGGTGTCCTTGAACGCGCAGTCGACCGTCGAGAAGAACGGCACGCGGGCGGTGGCCGGCCGGATCGGCGCCAGGACGTCGAGCAGTTCCTCGCGGAGTACCTCCACATGGGCGGAGTGCGAGGCGTAGTCCACGGGGATCCGGCGGGCCCTCGCGCCGTCGGCCTCCAACTCGTCGCACAGCGCGTCGAGTGCGGCCACCTCACCCGACACCACCACGGAGTTCGGCCCGTTCACGGCCGCGACCGACACCCGTCCGGCGTACCGGTCCAGGCGAGGCGTCAGTTCGGACGCGGGGAGCGCGACGGAGACCATGCCGCCGGTACCGGCCAACCGCAGCAACGCCTTGCTCCGCAACGCCACCACCCGCGCCGCATCCCGCAAGGACAACGCACCCGCCACACACGCCGCCGCTATCTCCCCCTGCGAATGCCCCACCACCGCCGCTGGCTCCACCCCGAACGACCGCCACAACTCCGCCAACGACACCATCACCGCGAACAACACCGGCTGCACCACATCGACCCGCTCCAACGAAGGAGCCCCCGGCACCCCCTCCAACACCCCCGACAACGACCAGTCCACGAACTCACCCAGCGCCGAACCGCACTGCGCCATCCGCTCCGCGAACACCGCCGACGACCCCAACAACTCCGTCGCCATCCCCACCCACTGCGACCCCTGCCCCGGGAACACGAACACCGCCTTGCCGTCGGTGCCCGCCACACCCCGGACCACCTGTGGGCCGGCCGTGCCGGCCGCCACCGCGTCGAGCAGTTCGGCGAACGCCGCGGAGCCGTCGGCCAGCAGTACGGCGCGGTGGTTCCAGTGGGTGCGGGTGGTGGCCAGGGCCCGGGCGACGGCACCCGGATCGACGCCGTCGACCTCGCGGACGCTCCGGGCGAGGTTGACGGCCTGTTCGCGCAACGCCGCCTCGGAACGGGCCGACAGCACCCACGGAACCGGACCCGCCACCACGCCGCCCTCCGGGGAGGACGGCTGGGACTGCGGCTGTTCGAGAACGACATGCGCGTTGGTACCACTGATACCGAACGCGGAGACCCCCGCACGCCGCGGCCGCTCCACCTCCGGCCACCGCGCCCGATCGACGAGCAGTTCGACACCACCGCCCTCCCACTGCACGTGCTCGCTCGGCGCGTCCACGTGCAACGAGGCGGGCAGCACACCGTGCTCCATCGCCTTCACCATCTTGATCACACCGGCCACACCCGCCGCGGCCTGGGTGTGCCCGATGTTCGACTTCACCGACCCCAACCACAACGGACGATCCGCCTCCCGGCCCCGCCCGTACGCCTCGATCAACGCCTGCGCCTCGATCGGGTCCCCCAACCGGGTACCGGTACCGTGCGCCTCCACCACGTCCACATCGCCCGGCACGAGCCGCGCGTCGGCCAGCGCCGCCGCGATCACCCGCTGCTGCGCCGGACCGTTCGGCGCCGTCAACCCGTTGCTCGCACCGTCCTGGTTGACCGCCGAACCACGCACCACCGCCAGCACCCGGTGACCGTTGCGCCGCGCGTCCGACAGCCGCTCCACCAGCAGCAGCCCCGCACCCTCGCTCCACCCCGTCCCGTCCGCCGCCCGCGCGAACGGCTTGCACCGCCCGTCGACCGCCAACCCCCGCTGTCGACTGAACTCCACGAACATCGACGGAGTCGACATCAGGGTCACTCCGCCGGCCAGGGCGAGGTCGCACTCACCGCGCCGCAGCGACTGGGCCGCCAGGTGCAGCGCCACCAGCGAGGACGAGCAGGCGGTGTCCACCGTGACGGCCGGCCCCTGGAGACCCAGCTGATAGGCGACCCGACCCGACGCGACACTCGACGAGTTGCCTATCGCCAGGTACCCCTCCATGCCGTCGGGGGTCTGCTGGAGGCGTGAGCTGTAGTCGTTGTACATCACACCGGCGAACACACCGGTCTGCGACTCCCGCAACGTCACCGGATCGATCCCGGCCCGCTCCACCACCTCCCACGCCAGCTCCAGCAGCAACCGCTGCTGCGGATCCGTCGCCAACGCCTCCCGCGGACTGATCTCGAAGAACTCCGCGTCGAAGTCCGCCGCGTCGTACAGGAACCCACCCCGCCGCGTGTACGACTTCCCCCGCACCTCCGGATCCGGATCGAACAACCCCTCCAGATCCCACCCACGATCCTCCGGGAACCCACCGATCGCGTCGACGCCGTCGGCGACCAGCCGCCACAGGTCCTCCGGCGA
>NZ_JBHXTL010000265.1:0-4158 GCF_042677365.1 Kitasatospora sp. NPDC127116 | reverse complement strand
TACTGGGCCCGCCCCCCGGCGCCCCCGGCCGGTCCGGCGGGCGGCACGGCGGGTGCGGCGGGCGCGGCCTGCACCGTCGCCGACCGGATCGCCGTCCGGCCGGGGCGCGGCGCCCTGGTGCGCGCCCTGTCGGGCGCCGGCGCCGGTGGCACCGAGTACCTGGTCACCGAGGCCGGGGTGCGCTACCCGCTGCCCTCGGCGGCGGTCGTCAAGCAGCTCGGCTACGGCGGCGCGACGCCGGTCGCCGTCCCGGCCGCGGTGGTGGCCCTGCTGCCGGCCGGCCCGAGCCTCGACCCGGCGGCCCTGGCGGACGCCGCGGCTTCGGGCGCGCCCACCGTCGCGGCGGTCACCCCAGGGGTTCCCGGAACCGCCGGCGTGCCCGTCGCGGGCGTTGCGCTCGACGCCGCCGTGTCCGCCGCCACGACGGCGACCTGCGGCTGAACCGCCGGTCGCGGCGGTCCCGTTGAGTCGATCAGAGCCGCGCGCGACCGGCGCGCGGAGAGAAAGGAGCACCTGGTGAGCACGCCGGCGAACTTGAACAAACAGGACGAGGCGATCCGCAAGGCGCTGTCCGACATCGAGCAGCAGATCGAGGGCATGATCACCGCCGGCCGCACGGTCGAGCGGATCAAGCAGGAACTGGCCAGCGGATACATCTCCGGGGCCAGCTCGACCTTCCAGCAGAAGGTCGAGGACTGGATGACGCGCTACCACACGGTCATCGGCGCGTTCGAGCGCTTCGCGGAGTCCACCAAGGTCGCCGACCAGGTCCTCAGCCACGCCGAGGAAGAGGCCCGGCTGCACGCGGCCGACGGCATCGTCGACGCGCTGAACGGCGCCTGACGGCGCGCCACGGAGAGGAAGGGAACGAGCACATGTCGATGGACAACTTCGGGAGCATCCAGCTCCACCACGAGACCGTCGCCCAGGCGGCGAGCGAGCTGGGCCAGGCGGGCCAGCTGATGGACGACGCCCTGTGGGAGGTGGAGCGGAAGCTCAACTCCCTGACCGAGAGCGGAAACTTCCAGGGTGCCGCGGCCGACGCCTTCACGGAGTTCAAGCAGGCCGTGACGGCCAACGCCGGACAGATGAACCAGGACATCATCGCCGCCGGCGGGAAGCTCACCAACATGCACCACATCATGAACGAGGCCGACCAGAGCGCGCGCAAGCAGTTCGGCTAGTCGAGAGGGCGGAGGCGCTCCCCATGGGTGAAACCACGATCAAGGTCTCGACCAGCGGCCTCAAGGCGTTCGCCACGAATCTGGAGACCTTCCGGATCGACCTCGGCACGGAGGCGAACGCGGTGCAGACCTGTCCGCCCGTGCTGCCGGGCAACACCAGTGTGCTGGAGATCCAGACGCTGAAGACCGGCGTCGACGCCTTCATGGGCAGTGTGAAGGACGCACTGACCACGATCCAGACCGAGGCCAAGCACACCAAGCTGGATCTGGAGATGGCCGGCGTCATGTTCGCGGACGGCGAGGACCACAGCCTGACGGAGGCGGAGACGATGGAGCTCTTCAAGGACGTCCTGGGCGGCGGCACTCCCAAGCCCCCGACCAGCACCGGCTGAGCGCTCCCCGGTCGTCGGGCGGACCATCCGTCCGGCGGCCGGACCGACACCCGTTCCGTTCCCGCTCCGCCCCGTGTGCCTCCGGGAGGAAGTCATGGCAGAAACAGCACCGAAGCACTATCCGTGGGAAGACGGCCTGACGGCGTTCGCGGCCTCGACGCAGAGTTCGATCACGAGCCGGGACACGGTGATCGGCAAACCGTGGATCACCGGGATCCGGGTCAGCAGCACCCTCAAGTCGACGAACGACGCACTGAAGCCGTACAAGAAGGACGAGGGCCAGGCCGGCTTCGACATGTGGGCCGAGTGGGTCTACCCGAAGGGCGACGACACCTACGAGTGGAGCACGATCGTCGGCGTCACGGTCGACTGGAACTTCTGGCAGCTCCAGCCGCCCGCCGGCGACACCGACACCCCGCTCGGGCACTTCGGGCACGCCGCGGACAACATCCTCGGACCGCTGATCTGGGGCAACGGCTACAACGACCGCACCAGCGCCCCGAGTTTCGAACAGGCGGCGACGGTCATCTCGGCCGTCAACACCTGGGTCAAGGAACAGCAGGGGATCGTCCAGGGCTGGGCCGACGGCGTCGAGGGTGCCGGCAGCGAGTTCCAGGGCAGCGCGGCGGGCCGGTTCAAGGAAGTCCTCATCGGGCTGCGGAACCAGCTCATCCAGGTGCACGTCGAGCTCGGCGACGACGCCGACGCCAAGGCGAAGTGCCTGCGCGAGACCGCGGAGGCGCTGCGCGCCGCGTACAAGGGGCTGTACAGCGGCTACGCCGCCTGGCGGGCGGTCCCGAAGGACCGACTCGAGTCGGGGACGCTCTGGAAGCTCAAGAACGACGACGAGGTGGTGTCGTTCTCCTGGCCCTCCGAGTGCGTCCACTCGGCCTTCGGCGCGGCCACGGCCTACGTGACGCCGACGATGACCAAGAACAGCGACGGAACGCGCACCTTCAAGTTCGCGGCCACCGGAGCGGCTCCGTCGCCGGACGACAAGGAAGCCCTGAAGGCGTGGATCGACGAGATCTCCAAGAAGATCTGGACCTCGTGGATCGAGATCGTCCTGGACAAGCAGGCGACCGAGGTGATGGCCGCCTTCAAGACGGCGTACGCGCACGCCGCCGCCGTCCTCCAGAAGCTCGAACCCCCGCAGAAGTGGCTGCCGGCCGACAAGCCGCCGACCCAGGAGGGCCCCAAGCCGCCGCCCGGCACCGGCGGCGCGGGTGACGGCGGCGCGGGCGGTGGCGCGGGCGGCGGTGCGGGCGGTGGCGGCACCGGCGGGATCGGTGACAACAAGGACAAGAAGGGACCCGGGGGCGGCTCCGGCACGGGCAAGATCCCGCCCCCACCGCCCACCACGGTGCCCGGGAACCCCGGCGGCACCGGTGGCAACAAGGGCCCCGGTGGCGGCCAGTCGACGCTGCTGGACGGAAAGGGGAAGCCGGTCCTCGGCAAGGACGGCAACCCGATCACCGTGCCGCCCGGCAGCACCGTCAACGGCAAGGGCGAGGTGATCGGCCCGGACGGCAAGCCGGTGCTCGGCAAGGACGGCAAGCCGATCATCGTTCCCCCGGGGACGACGGTCAGCCAGCCGACCACCGTGCCGGGCACCGGTAGCACGACCGGCGGGGGCGCGTTCAAGGTGCCGGTCGGTTCCAAGCGGAACGACGACGGCACCGTCACCGGCCCGGACGGCAACCTGCTGAAGGACGCCAACGGCAACACGGTCGTGCTCGGCAAGGACGACACGATCGACAAGGACGGCATCGTCCGGGGGTCGGACGGCAGGCCGGTCTCCCAGTTCGAGCAGCTGATGAACGACCAGGCGCACGCCATCATCGCCGGCCGTCCCGGCACCGGCGTCAGCTACCCCGGCGGAGGGATCTCCACCGGAAGCAACTGGACCGGGCTGCCGTCGTTCGGCGGGATCTCCACCGGGACCGGGACGGGTGGCATCACCACCTCGTTCAAGGGCGGCTCGGACCTGGCGGGCCAGTCGTTCGGCGGCTCGGGCGGCCGCAGTGGCATCGGCGGCATCGGTGCGTCCGGCCCGCCGACCATCGGCATCGGCGGCCGGTCGGCGGTGATGGGCGACGCGGCCAAGGTCGCCGAACTCGCCGCCGAGGCGCAGGCCGGCCGCTCCGCCGCGGGACGGGCCGCGACGGCCGCCGCCGAGGAGTCCCAGCTGATGGGCCGGGGCATCTCGACCACGGGCGGCACCGGCGGCATGGGCGGCCCGATGATGCCGCCGATGGGTGCCGGGGCCGGTGCCGGGGCCGCCGGCGGCCAGGGCGAGAAGGAGCGCCAGCGCACCACCTGGCTGTCCGAGGACGACGAGGTCTGGGGCACCGACTCCGGTGCGGTGACGGGCGTCATCGGCCGCTGATCGGGGCGCTCGCGGCCGGAGTCGAACCGGGCGGGCGGGCGCAGCCGTAGAGAGGACCGTACGACCCCATGGACCGGTGGGGGCCCGGCCCGGCCCACCCCCGCCCCCCGCCCCCCCCCCGCGACCAGTGGGTTTAAAAAAAAAACCAAGCCCCCACACCAAACACCCCCGGGCAGTTGCGGGAGGGGGGTGG
>NZ_JBHXTL010000264.1:0-4222 GCF_042677365.1 Kitasatospora sp. NPDC127116 | reverse complement strand
ACGCCGTACTCGTCCAGCTCCGACAGCAGGCCGTCCACACCCTCCCGGTCGGTGGTGTGGTCGTCCGCGAAACGACGGTCACCCGTCGCGTCCGGCACGTGCTTCACACAGACAACGATCCTCAAGCTCACGGCCTTGTCTCCTGTACTGGTCTCGTCCGGCGGCTGCGGCGGTGCAAGCGGGCGCGAACACGGCACGCACCCGCTCCGGGCAGCGAATTCCCGTGCCGGTCCGGAACTTCCTGGCAGCATACTCGCCGGTAGTGCAGTGGTCACTACTGGCCAGTAGCTTATGCCGTGCGGCCGCTCCCGCCGCCTGCGCCCATCCTGCCCCAGCCCGGAGCCGACTCCACCCGACGGGGCGGAACAACTGCCGCCGGATTGCTCACACCACGCGCCCGAGCGCCGCGATCACGTCCACCCTGCGCGGCTGCCCCGCCGCCCGCCGCACCACCCGGCCCTCCCCGTCCAGCACCAGGACGGTCGGCGTCCGCCGGACCTCCAGCCGGCGGACCAGCTCCAACCGCTCCTCCGCGTCCACCTCGACGTGCTCGACCCCGTCGACCATCCCGGCCACCTCGGAGAGCACCCTCCGGGTGGCCCGGCACGGCTGGCAGAAGGCCGTCGAGAACTGCACCAGTGTCGCCCGTGCGCCGAGCGGCCCGCCCAACTCGGCCTCCGACAGCCGTACCGCCCCGTCCTCGGTGCTCAACCCTCGGCCTCCCGTCTCTCTCCCGGCCACGCGCCCGGCCCCGCGCCCGGCCCACGGCGGGCCGGTCCCGGCCACCGTCGAGGCACCACAACACGCACCGGCGGCCAGGTCGTCCCCCCAGTCTGCGGCAGGGCCCTCCGCGTCCGAAACACGGTCGACCGCCGGGGCCCGGCCACGTACGATCGGCCGGTGGATTCCGACTGTCGCCCAACGCCGCCGCCGGCCTGCCGCCGCGTCACCGCCACGGCCCGGGCCGTCCTCCACCGACGACGCTGACGCCCGCCGCCGACGCCCCGCCGCTGCCGCCGCCCGTCGCGACCCCCGGAGCCACCGTTGCAGACCGATCCCCGCGGCTCCCGCCTCGCCGCAGCGCTCACCTCCATCGTCCTGGCCGTCGTCCTGCGCACCGGCAACTGCCCCCTCCTGGCCGCCCAGACGCTCGTCCTGGCCCTCGGCGCCTTCGGCGGCCTGCGCATGGCCCCGTACGTCCGGCTGTTCCAGGCGCTCGTACTCCCCCGGCTCGCACCGCCCTCCGAGACCGAGGACGAGCGGCCGCTCCGCTTCGACCAGGGCATCCTCATGGTGTTCACCGCGGTCGGCGCCCTCGGCTACTGCGCCGAGGTGACCTGGCTCGGTGCGCTGGCCTGCTCGGCCGCCCTCACCGCCGCCTTCGCCAACGCCGCGTTCGGCTACTGCGTGGGCAGCGAGCTCTACCCCCTGGTCCGGCGCGCCCAGGGCCGACTCACCGCCGGCGCGTGATGTGCGCGGCCGAAAAGTTCCCGTTCGAATTCATCACGGAGATCACACCGCCAAAATTCGCTTGACCGCACGCCTCAGGTGACAGCAGGCACTCGTTCGGGGGATCATCTCCGTGAATCACCCGTGACCGCCGCGGAGTGCCGTGCTCCGGTCGGCGCCGCCCGCACAACGGAGCGGGTACCCGCCGAACCGGGCTCCGACCCGTGGAAGTCAGGACTGACCGTGGCAGAGTTCGTGTACCCGCCGGTGATCGGCGCCGCACTCACCGCCTTCCGCGCGCTCGACGTGCGGATCAAGATCGTGGGCGCCGAACACATCCCCGCCAGGGGGGGAGCGGTACTGGTCAGCAACCACATCAGCTACCTGGACTTCCTCTTCGCAGGCCTCGGCGCGTACCGCGGCGGCAAGCGCAAGACCCGCTTCATGGCCAAGGACGACGTCTTCAAGCACCGGATCTCCGGCCCGCTGATGCGCGGCATGAAGCACATCCCGGTGGACCGCACCGACGGACAGCCCGCGTACGAGGCCGCCGTGCGCGCCCTCAAGGCCGGCGAGGTGGTCGGGGTGTTCCCCGAGGCGACCATCAGCCGCTCCTTCATGCTGAAGAAGTTCAAGACCGGCGCCGCCCGGATGGCCGCCGACTCCGGCACCCCGCTGCTGCCCGTCGTGCTCTGGGGCACCCAGCAGCTCTGGACCAAGGGCCGCCCGAAGACCCTCACCAAGCGGCACGTCCCGGTCACCATCATGATCGGCGAACCGATCCACCTCGGACCGAACGACAAGCCCGTGATGGTCACCCGACGGCTGCGCGCCGCCATGAGCGAGATGCTCGACCAGGCCCAGCGTGAGTACCCCGCCAAGCCCTCCGGCCAGGACGACACCTGGTGGCTGCCCGCCCACCTCGGCGGCACCGCCCCCACCCTTGAGGTCGCCGAGGCCGAGGACGAGGCGGAGGCCCTCGCCCGGGCCGAGCGCCGCGCCGCCCGGGACTGACAGCCCCTTCTCCTCTCCTCTCCCCACTCTCCTCTCCTCTCTTCTCCGCCCCTCCTGCCGGCCTCCCCGCCTCCCCCGCCCTCCATCTACTCCGTGCGACCGAGCGAGAACTCTCCGTCGCGTGTCGCCCGACCGCCGACGCCCCCCGTCTGACACAGTGACAGCTCCTTCCAGGGGCCTTCGTCCTGAATCCGCGGCGGGGGCACACGTCGGAACGGTCGAAAGGCTCGGAGGCGGAGATGGCACGGATCACCACCGGCACACGGCAGTCACCCACGGGCAGGGCCCGCACCCGCGCGAGCGCCGGTGCGGGCCTTCTGCTTCTGGGCACCCTGCTCACCGGCTGCGGAGCCGAACCCGGGGAGATCCCGCTCTCCGAGATCCGGCCGGAGACTCCCACCAGCACCCCCGAGGCGAGACCCGCCGAGACCCCCGGCGTGGTCGGTGCGGCCGCCGGAGCGCCCGCGGCCACCGCGCACAACGGACTGATCGTCAGCCGCGCCTACACCGACTCCGCCCGCACCAGCAGCGCCATCGTCACCCTCTCCCCCGACGGCACCGACCAGCACCAGGTCACCAAGCCGCCGGCCCGCGCCCTCGACGACCGCCCGGACTGGTCCCCCGACGGCACCACCATCGCCTTCGACCGCACCGACCCCCAGAGCGGCACCGCCCGGCTCTGGACCGTCCCCACCAACGGCGGCCCCGAACACCAGATCAACCAGCTCTGCGACAGCGGCACCGCCGACTGCGCCAACGAGGACGAACGGGCCCCCGCTTTCTCCCCGGACGGCAAGCAGGTCGCCTTCAGCCGATCCTGGGGCGCCCAGGACTCGACCGGCAGCCGCCAGATCCAGTACTCGGACCTCTATCTGATGAGCCCCGAGGGCACCGACGTCCAGCGGCTCACCTTCCTCACCAACGACAAGCCCTACTCCGGCATCGTCAGCAACCCCAGCTGGTCCCCCGACGGGAAGCAGCTCACCTTCGAGTACCGCACCAGCGCCACCGGGCAGCCCGCCGGCAGCCGCGCCATCTACGTCGTCAGCGCGGACGGCACCGGACTGCGCCAGCTCACCCCCTGGGAACTGCGCGCGGGCGACCGTGCGGACTGGTCCCCCGACGGCACCCAGATCCTCTTCACCACCTACCCGGCCGGCCCCGACAACGCCCCCGGCGGCGGCATCTACACCGTGCACCCCGACGGCAGCGCCATCGGCGCCCTCACCCCCGCACCCTCGGACATCTTCTACGGCACCGCCGCCTACGCGCCCGACGGCAAGTCCATCGTCTTCGCCCAGGCCCCCTCGGGCGCCGGCGCCGACCTCTACAGCATGCGGCCGGACGGTACGGGCGTCGCCCGTCTCACCAACAGCGCGGACAAGTGGCTCGGCCGCCCGGCCTGGGGGACGGCGGAGAGCTCGGTGGCTCCCGCCGAACCGGCTCAGGCAACGGATCAGCCGTCGGTTCCGGCGACGGACCAGCCGTCGGATCAGGGGTCGAGCCAGCCCTCGCCGGCACCACAGGCTTCCCGGACGCCGCGTCCGGATGACCAGCAGCAGGCCCAGGCCCAAGGGCGGGAGCCCACCGAGAAGCCGCGCCCCGGGACGGGATCGGAGTCCGCCTCTGGCTCTGGCTCCGACGAATAGACCGTACGGTCCTGCAAACGCGAAGAACCCCCATCCGGATCCCGGATGGGGGTTCTTCTGAATAATTGTTCGGCGGCGTCCTACTCTCCCACAGGGTCCCCCCTGCAGTA
>NZ_JBHXTL010000263.1:0-4295 GCF_042677365.1 Kitasatospora sp. NPDC127116 | reverse complement strand
CGGCTCGGGCGCGCCGGTGAGTGCGTACGCGGCGACGGCGGCCGCGGCCACCGCGATGGCGGCGGCGATCCCGGCCTTGGCGGCGGTGCCCAGGCCCTCGCCGGCCGCGGCGGCTCCCGCCCCGCCGGAGGCCGCACCGGACGAACCGGCGGCGGCCGCACCCGCGGCGGCCCCCGAGGACCCGGAGGCGGCGGCCGTCCCGGCGGCTGCCGCTCCGCCGACGGCGGCGGCTCCGCCCACGGCGGCCGCGGCGGCGCCGAAGCCGCCGACGCCGATCCAGACGAGCACGCCGCCGGGCAGCAGGGCGCGCAGCCCGGTGTTGATCTCGGTCAGTTCCAGGCAGGCGGCCGTGCAGCGGTCGCACTCCTTGAGGTGCCGGCCGACCTCCGCCGAGGCCCGCTTGCGCAGCGAGCCCCGCGCGTACGCCCCGAGCCGGTTGGCGTAGGCCTCGCAACCGCTGTCCTGGCTGCCCGAGACGTGCGCCTGGAGGAACGCGGCGGCGAGCCGGTCGCGGGCCCGGTGGGCCTGGACGGCGGTGGCGTTGGCGGTCTTGCCGAGCATCACCGCGACGGTCTTCGGGGACTCCCGCTCGACCTCGGTGTGCCAGAGCACCATCCGGTCGTCCTCGGGCAGTTCGGCGTAGGCCTGCATGACCATCCGCTGGTCGGCCATCGCCATCGCCCAGGCGTCGGCGCCCGGGTCGGCGAGGTCGAAGTCGACCACGGCGGCCGAGGTCTGCGCGAACACGGCGAAGTCGTCGACGAGTTGCTCGCGGCGTTCGCTGCGGTGCCAGGCGGCGGCGACGTTGCGCACGGCGGTCAGCAGGTAGGCGCGGACGGCGAACTCGGGGCCCTTGCCCGCCCGCAGCGCCTGCAGGGTGCGGGCGAACACCTCGCCCGCGAGGTCCTCGGCGGTGAAGTTGTCCCGGCAGCAGGTGCGCGCGTACCGGCGCACCGAGTCGGCGTGCCGGCGGTAGATCTCCTCGTAGGCGGTGTCGTCGCCGGCCCGCACCCGGGCGGTCAAGTCGGCGTCGGAGGCGGGGCGCTCGCCGTCCACCGGGTCGGCGGGGGCGGGCACGGTCGGCCGGGCGGTGCGGCCGTCGCCGGTGAAGGGGTCGCCGACGAACGCCTCGGGGGCGACGCCGCCCCGGCCCGCCGGGGCCTGCCCGGGCACCCGGCCCGGGGGCAGCGCGGCGGCGGAGGCGGAGAGCGTCTCGCGGCTGGGCATCCCGGCCTGGTCGGGGACGTGTCCGGCGGCCGAAGCCGCTGCGGCGCCCGGCACTTGGGCCGACCCGCCGACGCCGTTCAGACTGCAGGGCCCCTCGTCGGGATCACCGGAGAGGCCTCCGAAGTCGAGGCCGTACCCGTAGTCGTTCTGTTCCTCGGCGCTCACAACGGACCCCAGATTCCACGACAGCCCCCGTAGTGTGGCAGGGCGCGCGGGAGTGCGCAGGCGCACGGTTCCCCGACGTACGGCGCCGACGGCGCGCGAACGGCGCGCATCGGGACATTGGCTCCAACCACGGGCAAAGGATGGCATAGCGCAGGGACCGGCGGAAGCCGGACCAACCGCCTTCCACTCCTCCGAGGGGCCGTCGCGGGGGTGTTCGCCCAGCGTGCGGCGGTGGGGTGTGCGACTCCCGCACCCGGCGCGCGCATCCGGGCCGCGCGCCGGTCCTCCCTCCAACTCCCGTACCCGCCGGGCGTGGCGGACCGGTCGGCCCGGGTATCAGCGCTCCCGCAGGCCGTCCAGCAGGATCTGCAGCAGCCGGTCCGAGGGGCCGGCGGTCGGTTGACCGTCCGTCTGCGGAGAAATCGGCGAGAAACCGCCGGCCGCCTGCGCCGAGACCGACGGACGGGCCGCGTGCACCGGCACCGAGGCCGTCAGCACCAGCACCACGTCCGACACCGTGACGCCCGGACGCAGTTCGCCCGCCGCACCGGCCCGCGCCACCAGGGCGGCCAGCAGCTGGAGCAGCAGCCGGGGATCGGCGTCGGCCGCCGACGGCTCGACCACCCCGCCGGAGCGGGCCTCCTCGCCGCGCAGGTCGAAGCGGACCGCCGCGGGCGGTTCCGGCGCCCGCTGCTCGGGCACCCGGCCCAGTTCCTCCGCGTACCGGAACGCCTCCGGCGGCAGCAGCCGCCCGGCACCGGTGGACACCGCGCGGGCCAGGTAGCCGGCCAGCGCCTCCCAGGCGCCGTCACCGCCGTACAGCGACTCCCGCGCCTGCGCGGTCAGCCACGCCACCTCCTCGGCGGCGATCCGCTGGACCAGCACCTCCTTGCTCGGGAAGCGCCGGTAGACGGTGCCGACCCCGACCCCGGCCCGGCGTGCGACCTCCTCCATCGGCGCGCCGTAGCCGAACTCGCCGAACACCTCGCGGGCCGCCCGCAGCACGCTCTCCAGGTTCCGCCGGGCGTCGACCCGCAACCTGGCCCCGGGCACCGGCACCGCGGCCGGCGCGGGCTCGGCCCGGTACGCGACCGCCGAGTACGCCGACCCGCTCTGCGGCGGCAGGTCCACCGGGCCGCGCTGCTCCGGGACCGTGCCCGGTCCGGCCTGTGGTGCACCCACCCGCCCCAACACCTGCTCCTGATCCATCATCCCAACTCTCCCCCGCAGGCGTCCGAAACCGGACCCTGTCGTCGCCCGCCCCTGCACCCCCCGGTGCAGCTCAGCCCGTCAGAAATGACCCGATGACCCATTGCTCGTGCCGCCCGTCCCGTTCCGGTGACCACGGTCGTGCCGCCGTGCCGGGTCCACGTCCGGCTCGGCGCGTCGGCACCGTCCGGGGCCCTGTCCGGGAACTACCCTTCCCCGGATGACTGTCCCCCAGTCGGGTTCTCACGCCAACGCTGGAACTGGCCGTAGTGGCCGCTCCACGGTGCGTCGCCGCCGATTGTCATGGCGACGGCCGCCCCGGTACACAATCCGACCATAGTTCACCACTCTCCGAGGCCGAAAGTGCGTCAGAAAGTCGCCCAGTAAGCACAACTGGCCACGACGGTCACTCGTGTCGCAACCAGCCCCGTACGGACTGTGGACAAGACGACCCCCGCCGGTCCTTCATAGGGGGCGTGATGGGGGGACACCCCCGGCCGCGGGGCGGCCGGGACGAAACGTCGCATCGGCAGGAGGCGCACCATCAGAATCCTGATCGCCGGCGGCGGCTGCGCCGGAACGGCCGCCGCACTCCACCTCCAGCGCGCCCTGCGGGAACGGCTGCGGCGCGGAGAGGTGGAGATCACCGTCGTCGAGCCCCAGGCCTACTTCACCTACCACCCGCTGCTGGCCGAGGTGGCGGCCGGCTCGATCGACCCGAGACACGTGGTGGTCCCACTGCGCCGGGTCCTGCCGGACTGCCGGGTGCTCACCGCCCGGATCACCCGGATCGAACACGCCGCCCGACGCGCCCTGGCCGACGCCGCCGGCCCCGGCGAGACCCCCGCACCGGTCGAACTGCCCTACGACGTCCTGGTGGTGGCCCCCGGCTCGGTCTCCCGCACGGCACCGGTGCCCGGCCTCGCGGAACACGGCCTCGGCTTCTCCACCGTCGGCGAGGCGGTGGGCCTGCGCAACCACGTCCTGGAGCAGCTCGACCTCGCCTCCGCCACCCGCGACCCGGCGCTGCGCCAGTCGGCGCTCACCTTCGTCTTCGTCGGCGCCGGCTACGCGGGCGTCGGCGCGCTCGCCGAACTGGAGGACATGACCCGCACCGCCGTGCGCGGCTACCACAACGTCCGCGCCGAGGACCTGCACTGGGTCCTGGTCGAGGCGACCGGCCGGATCCTCGCCGAGGAGTCGCCCGAACTGGCCGCGCACACCCTCGGCGAGCTGCGCGAGCGCGGCGTGGACATCCGGCTGCACACCACCCTGGAGTCCGTCGCCGACCGGGTCGTGGTGCTCTCCGACGGCAGCCGCTTCGGCGCCCGCACCCTGGTCTGGACGGCGGGCGTCCGGCCGGCCCCGCTGCTGCGCGAGACCGACCTGCCGCTGGACACCCTCGGCCGGGTGCGATGTCTGGCGACCCTGCAGGCCGTCGGCCCGGACGGACGCGCCCTGCCCGGCGTCTGGGCGGCCGGCGACTGCGCCGCCGTGCCGGACCCGAACGCGGACGGAGCGCCCTGCGCCCCCAACGCCCAGCACGCCTTCGCCCAGGCCGAGCTGCTCGCCCGCAACGTCGTGGTGGCCCTGGACGGCGGGCCGCACGCCCCGGGCCTGGCCGACTACCGGCCCGGCCCCGCCGCCTGCTCGACCTCGCTCGGGCTGCGCCGGGCCGTCGCCCACACCAGGCG
>NZ_JBHXTL010000262.1:0-4424 GCF_042677365.1 Kitasatospora sp. NPDC127116 | reverse complement strand
CGCGGCCACCGCATCGAACTCGGCGAAATCGAATCCACACTCCTGAAACACCCCGACATCACGTCCTGCGTCGTACTCGCACGCGAGGACACCCCCGGAACCAAACGACTCGTCGCCTACTGCGCAACGGGCCAGAATGCCGAACGCCGCCCCGACACACCCGAACTACGGACATGGTGCGCCCGCAGCCTCCCCGACTACATGACCCCCAGCACCTTCGTCCTCCTCGACCAACTCCCCCTCACCGCCAACAACAAGATCGACCGCAAAGCCCTACCCGCACCCGACACCGAACGCCCCGAACTCGACGAGCAGTACGTCCCCCCACACACCCCCGTGCAACAAGTCATCACCCGAGCCTGGACCGACGTACTCGGCATCGACCAAATCGGCATCCACGACAACTTCTTCGAACTCGGCGGCGACTCACTGCTGGTGCTGCGCGTGGTCAACCGGATCACGAGCGCACTGCGCCTGGACCTCGCCGTCGGCGATCTGTTCGCCTGCCCCTCCGTCGCCGCGCTGGCCGAGCGGGTGGAGCAGTTGTCGGACGCTGTGGCTCCCCCTCTGGAACCGCGTGGCCTCAAGGACCGGGAGGCCCCGCTGTCGTTCGGACAGCAGCGTCTGTGGTTCCTGCACCAGCTCATGCCCGACAGCGGTCAATTGCTGACCCACCAGGTCGTGCGGCTGCGTGGTGTCGTGGACGTCCCTGCCCTCGACGCCGCCTTCAGCGGACTGCTGCAGCGGCACGAGGTGCTGCGCACCCGGATCGTCCGGGACGGCGACGAGGAGCCGCGCCAACTGATCGTCCCGGGCGTCGAGTTCGTGGTCGAGCAGTGGGATGCGGCGGGACACGACGAGGCGCTCCGACTGGTACGGGAGGAGGCCCGCAGGCCACTGGACCCGGAGGGCGGCCCGCTGCTGCGGGCGGTCCTGGTACGTGAGGCAGCCGATTCGCACCTCCTTCTGGTGGTTCTGCACCACATCGCCTCCGATGACTGGTCGACCTCGGTCCTTGCCAAGGAGGTGGGGGAGCTCTACGCGGCGGCCGTCGAGGGCCGCGCCCCCTCGCTTCCTGAACTCCCCGTCCAGTACGCCGACTTCGCTGTCTGGGAGCGGGACCGGCTCCGCGGCGACTTCCTGGAACGTCAACTGGCCTACTGGCGGGACCGGCTGGCCGGCCTGGAACCGCTGGAACTGCCCACCGACCGCCAGCGGCCGCCGCAGCGTACGGGCGCCGGTGCGAGCGTGGAGTTCACCGTCCCCGCCGAGGTGTCGGACGGTCTGCGGCGACTGGCGCGCCGTGCGGACGTCACCCCCTTCATGGCGTTCCTCGCGGTGTTCCAGCTCCACCTCGCCAAGTACAGCGGTCAGGACGACGTGGCCGTCGGGGTGCCTGCGGCGGGCCGCAACCGGAGCGAGACCGAAGGCCTGATCGGCTTCTTCGTGAACACCCTCGTCATCCGCGCGGACCTGTCGGGTGACCCGACGTTCGAGGAGTTCCTGGGCCGGGTCAGGAACTCGGCGCACGGCGCCTACGCCCACCAGGACGCCCCCTTCGAGCGGATCGTGGAGGACCTCGCACCGGAACGCGACCTCAGCCGCACGCCGCTCTTCCAGGCGATGCTCACTCCGCAGAACCCCTCCGACCAGGTGTGGGACCTCCCCGGCCTGGAGAGCGAACCGCTCCGCACCGGCCTGGACGGTGCCCAGTTCGACCTCACGCTCGTCCTCCAGGAATCCGCCGGGACGTTCCAAGGACTGCTCAGCTACAGCACCGACCTGTTCGAGCGGGCCACGGCCGAGCGGATGGCCAGGCACTTCCAGAACCTGCTGGCCATGGCAGTCGACACACCCGGAGCCCCGCTGAGTGCGCTCGACATGCTCAGCGCGGCCGACCGGCACCAGCTCCTCGTGGAGTGGAACGACACCGACCACCCCTTGAGCGCCGACAGCGTGCCCGCCCTCTTCGAGGCGCAGGCTGCCGCGACCCCGGACGCGCCCGCCGTGATCCACGGGGACGTCGAGCTCAGCTATCGCGAACTCAACCGGCGCGCCAACCGAATCGCCCACCGCCTCATCGCCACCGGCGCCGGACCGGGAGGCGTGGTGGCCTTGGCTCTGCCCAAGTCCGTCGATCTGATCGCCGCCCTCCTCGGCGTGGCCAAGACCGGCGCCGCCTACCTGCCGATCGACGTCCAGTACCCGGCCGCCCGGATCGCCTACATGATCGAGGACGCCCGGCCGGCCTGCATCCTCACCCATGCCGCCGTCCGGAGCGCGCTCCCCGCAGGGCCGCTCCGGATCGTCCTGGACGACCCGGAGTGCGCGACGGAGCTGGCCGCCGGCCCGTCGACCGACCCGGACGACGGTGAGCGCCTCGGGCCCCTCACCCAGGACACCCCCTTCTACGTGATGTACACCTCGGGATCCACCGGTCGTCCCAAGGGTGTGGTGATGCCGGGGACCGGCCTGGTGAACCTGACGTCCTGGCTACGCTCGGCAACGCCCGGTGAACCGCACGGCAGGGTCGCCCAGTTCGCGACCATCAGCTTCGACATCGCCCCCTACGAGATCCTCAGCGCGCTCCTGTACGGCAAGTGCCTGGTCGTCGCCCCCGAGAGCGTCCGCACCGACCCGGTCGACCTGGTGCGCTGGCTGGAGCGGCACGGCATCCACGAGCTCAACGCCCCGAACCTCGTCCTGGAGGAGTTCTACAAGGCGGCCAACGCGACCGGAGCCGTGCTCCCGGAGCTGCGCGTGATCGCCCAGGGCGGCGACACCCACGTCCTCGGCGACTCGGCCCGCAGCTTCCACACCCGCCACCCGTGGTGCGCCCTGCACAACGGGTACGGCCCGACCGAGACCCACGGCGTCACCGACCACCTGCTGCCCGCCGATGTGGGGCAGTGGCCGAGTGTCGCACCCATCGGCCGCCCCGTCGGCAACACCCGCCTGTACGTCCTGGACCGGCACCGCCGACTCGTCCCGCCCGGCGTGGCCGGCGAGCTGTACGCGGCGGGCACAGGCCTCGCCCACGGCTATCTGCGCCGCCCGGAGCTGACGGGCGAACGCTTCGTGCCCGACCCCTACGGCCCGCGGGGAACCCGGATGTACCGCACCGGTGACCTCGTACGGTGGCTGCCCGACGGCACGCTCGACTTCCTCGGCCGCATCGATCACCAGGTCAAGGTCCGGGGCATCCGCATCGAGCTCGGCGAGGTCGAGTCGGCGCTGATGGAGCACCCGGCCATGACCTCCTGCGTGGTCATCGTGCGCGAGGACGTTCCCGGGGTGAAGCGGCTGGTGGCCTACTGCGTGACGGCCCAGGACGCCGCCCACGGCCCGGACGTGTCCGAGCTGCGGGCATGGTGCGCGCGGAGCCTGCCCGAGTACATGGTGCCCGGTGCTGTCGTCCTCCTCGACCGGCTGCCGCTGACGGCGAACCGGAAGGTGGACCGCAAGGCCCTGCCCGTCCCCGACGCCGAACGGCCCGAACCGGGCGAGCCGTACGTCGCCCCGCGCACCCCGGTGGAGCGGGTGGTGGCCCGGGTCTGGGCCGATGTGCTCGGCGTCGACCGGGTCGGGATCCACGACAACTTCTTCGAACTCGGCGGCCACTCGCTCCTCGCGATGCGTGTCGTCAACGGCCTGGCGAGCAAGGTGGACGTGGACGTGCCGGTACGTGACCTCTTCGCCCGTCCGACGGTGGCCGGCCTCGCCGAACACCTGGCCGGCGCACCCCGGGAGGCGGACCCCGCCCCGTTGGCGCCGAGGGCCGTGGGCAGTGAACCGCCCCTGTCCTTCGGGCAGCAGCGGCTCTGGTTCCTCGACCAGCTGCTGGCCGGCTCCGCCGAATACCTGCTGCCCCTGGCCGTCCGGCTGCACGGCACCGTCGACGCGGGTGCGCTGGAGCGGGCGTTCGCGCAGCTCGTCGAGCGGCACGAGGTGCTGCGGACACGGTTCGTGGCGGGCCCGGACGGCGACGCACGCCAGATCGTGGACGAGCCCGGCGGCTTCGCGCTGACGCGGATCGACGGCGGGGCCGACCCGCTGGAGGTGGTGCGGCGCGAGGCGTTCCGGCCGATGGACCTCGCCGCTGGACCGCCGGTGCGGGCGGTGCTGGTGCGGGCCGGCGAGGACGAGACCCTGCTCCTCGTCGTGCTGCACCACATCGTGTCCGACGGCTGGTCCATGCGGCTGGTCTCGGAGGAGCTGTCCGAGCTGTACACGGCCGAGTGCGAGCGGCGCACCCCCGACCTTGCGGCGCTGCCGGTCCAGTACGGCGACTTTGCGATCTGGCAACGGGACCGGCTGCGGGAATCGGCAGTTGATGGTCAATTGGCCTACTGGCGTGAGGTGTTGGCGGGTCTGGAGCCGTTGGAGCTGCCGACGGACCGGCCGCGGCCCTCGGTGCGGTCGGG
>NZ_JBHXTL010000261.1:0-4653 GCF_042677365.1 Kitasatospora sp. NPDC127116 | reverse complement strand
GGCCGCCCCCCGGCGCCCTTGTGTTGGGGGGGGCCCCCCGGCCCCGTGCTCTCCCGGGCCCCCCGCCGCCGGGACCCGACGGTGGCGGCCGACCGGTGGCCGCCCGCCGAGGGGACCGGACCGGTGGCCGCCCGCCGTCAGACCGTGGCCGGGGTGTACTTGTAGCCGACCCGGCGGACCGTCACGATGGTGTCCCGGTAGGCCGGTCCGAGCTTGCGGCGCAGCCGGGCGACGTGCACGTCGACCGTCCGCCCGTCCCCGACGTGGCCGTAGCCCCAGACCGCGGAGACCAGGTGGTCCCGGGTGTGCACCCGCTGCGGGTGCTCGGTGAGGTGGGCCAGCAGCTCGAACTCCAGGTAGGTGAGGTCGAGCAGCCGCCCGTCGACGTAGGCGTTGCGCCGCTCGCTGTCGACGGCGATGCCGCGCTCGGCCGGGCGGACGTGACGGACCCCCGCGACGGCGTGGGCGGCGGGCCCGCCGGTCGCCGTCGGCGCGCCGGGAGCCGGGTGAGCCCCGGTGACCGGGTGCCCCCCGGAGAGCGCGGCGGCCCCGGAGACGGTGGCGGCGCCGGCCGTGACGCCGGGCAGCCCGACGGTTCCGGCCACCGGGCTCTCGGCCGGCACCAGCACCAGGTAGCCGACCATCGGGCTGCCGTTCGCGCCGCCGAACTGCGCGCCGAACTGGGCGAGCACCCCCTGCGGCAGCACGCCCTGCGGCAGGGTGGCGACGACGGCCGCCCCTTCCGGCAGCGCGGCGAGCAGCGCCTGGGGCACCTGCGGGACCGTCGCGCCGGGCTGCGCGGCGGCGGGGGCCGGGACGACGGCCGGGCGGACCGGACCGGCGTGGGTCGGGCCGGCATGGGGCGGGCGGGTTTGGGTCGGGCGGGCCTGGGGCGTGCGGGTCGCCGCGCCGGGCCATCGGTCGGCCCCCGGTGCCGGGGGGACGGACGGTCCGGCGACCCCGGACGTGCCGGGACCGGCCGCGGGAACGGCGGTGACCGGCGGGACGGAGCGGACCGCGCGCAGGTGCGGGGTCGCGGTGGGCAGGGGCAGGGTGGCCGTGGAAGAAGAAGACATGGTGTGCCGCTCATTTCGCGCGTGACGGACGGGGTGGAGTCGTCTGCGCGTCGACCGGGCGTACTGCCTGGGCTGGACCGAACCGGATCAGCGGGCGGAGGGCCGGGACGCGCTGGGCGAGCCGGGACACGTCTGATCGAACAGGTGCGGCTGCCGGGACGGCCAGAACGGCTCGAGGTCGGGGCGACCCCGGCGGCTGTCCACGGCGCGGCTCCCGCGCCCGTTCCACCGTCCGGTCCGTCCGTCCGCGCGCATCGCGGGGGCCGACCCGGTCGTTCGGGTACGGCCGACGACGCCGGGGGCGGTACTGGGGCAGACGATGTTCACTGGTGGTCTCTCCGCTGGGCGGGTCCGGATGGTCGGCCGCGGGCACGCCGGTGGGGCGGTCCGCTACGGCCTGGTCGACGGGTGTCGGCGGTGCGTCGGGCGGTGGGCCGGGTGGGCCGTCAGCGCCGGGGACGTACCGGGAAGGTCAGGCCGGTCAGCGACAACACGCGCTGCAGGTCAGCGCGTGGTCGATGTAGCGGCGGACGGTGAGCGCCGGATCGGCGGCACCGGGCACGGCAGTGCCGGACACGAGGGCATCGGGCATCGGGGAGCCGGGCACGGCGGTGATGATGCGTCGTCGGCCGACGGTCATCCGGCTGCCCTCCCCCTTCGTTCTCCACACGGTGGCACGCCGTCTCCGGCGCCCGCCGACGATGCCTCGCCGGTTCGTCGAAGGCCGTCCGCCGGTCGCAACGCCCGTACGAACGGGGTGTTTCCGACACTCCCGACGGCATGGCCGGGCGGCCTTCGTCCACAGAGCCTTCCACGGCCGGGCCGGTCTAGGCAACCTTCGGCACAGTGATCGTCCGGGATGCGGACGGTCGGGTGAGACGGCGGGCGGAACGGGCAGGTCGGCGCGCCCACCTGCCAAGTCCTCGCGCCACCGCCGCCGCCCGCCCGATGCACCATCGCCGCGCGGCCGATGCTCCACCACCGCCGCCCGCCCCATCCACCATCGCCGCCCGCCCGATGTCGAGCCGAAGCCGAGTCGCCCTCAGGCGCCGACCGGGGCGCGGCGATACGTGAGGGCGGCGGCGTGCTCGACCAGTGCGACGAGCAGGTCCTTGCCGTCCTGCCGCAGCCGCGCGTCGCAGAGCAGCACCGGGATGCCCGGGTCGAGGTCGAGCGCCTCGCGGACCTCGTCCGGCGAGAACCGCTCGGTGCCCTCGAAGCAGTTCACCGCGACCAGGAACGGAATGCCGCGCTGCTCGAAGAAGTCGACCGAGGGGAAGCAGTCGGCCAGCCGCCGGGTGTCCGCGAGCACCAGGGCGCCGAGCGCGCCGCGGGCCAGTTCGTCCCAGACGAACCAGAACCGGTCCTGCCCGGGCGTGCCGAACAGGTAGAGCGCGAGGCCCGGCCGCAGGTCGATCCGGCCGAAGTCCATCGCGACGGTGGTGGTGCGCTTCGCCTCCACCCCCGAGGTGTCGTCCACCGGACGGCCCAGCTCGCTGAGCTCCTCCTCGGTGCGCAGCGGCCGGATCTCGCTGACCGAGCCGACCAGGGTGGTCTTTCCCGCGCCGAAGCCGCCCGCGACCAGGATCTTCACCGCCACGGACGGACCGCCGCGCCAGCGCGGGTCGTTGGCGTTCGCCGGGTGGGCCGCGGCGCCGTCCCGGTCGGGCGCGGTGCCGACCGGTCGGGGGTGGGGGTCAGAGCGCACGGAGTCCATTGATCACGTCTCGCAGCAGGCGCTCGTCCGGCAGCTCGGCGAGCGGAACGGGTCGGGTGACGCTGATCAGCTCGGCGTCGTAGAGGTCGCCGAGGAGGACCCGCACCACACTGACCGGCAGGTCGGTGTAGGAGCCGAGCTCGGCGACGGAGAGCGGCTCGCGGCGGCACAGGGTGAGCAGCGTCTGATGCTCCGGGTCGAGGACGTGCGCGGGCACGGCCCCCGCGACCGGCCCGGGCTCGACGGCGGTGACCAGCGAGATCAGGTCGAACAGCCCCTCCTCGACCGGCCGGGTCCGGCCGCGGGTCATCGAGTAGAGCCGCACCACCGGGCCGGCCTCGTCGTCGAACCAGCGGTCGTCGACCGGGGTGCGCGGCCGGAAGAGGTCGACCTCGGGCCCGTCCGGGTCCGCCGACCCGCCCTCCGCCGCCACCGGGCGGTCCGGGCCGTCCGGGCCGTCGACACCGGACGGGCCATCGGCGCCGGCCGAACCCCCGGCACCGGCCGAACCGCCGACGCCGGACGGCCCGGCCGTGCCCACCGGCACCTGGGGGCCGTCCGACGTCTCCGGGCCGCCCGGCACATCCGCCATCGGATCCGCCATCGGACCGCTCATCTCACCGGCGGGGCGGTTTCGGTGCGCGGCTCGGCGGCCATGTGCTCGCCGACCCGCTTGACCAGCAGCGCCATCTCGTACGCGATCTGGCCGATGTCCGCCTCGGCCTCGCTCAGCACGGCCAGACAGCTGCCGTCGCCGGCGGCCGTGATGAAGAGGAAGGCCTCGTCCAGCTCCACCATGGTCTGCCGGACGCCACCGACCTTGAAGTGCCCGCCGGCGCCCTTCGCCAGGCTGTGGAACCCGGCGGCGACGGCTGCCAGGTGCTCGGCGTCCTCGCGGTCGAGATCGCGGGAGGCACCGGTGGCCAGGCCGTCGTTGGAGAGGATCACCGCGTGCCGCAGGGCCGCGACGCGCCCCACCAGGTCGTCCAGGAGCCAGTTGAGGTCCCCTGACGACTGCATCGACGTGGTCATGAATCAGTTCCTTCCGCTGGAGCGGGTGGTGCGTGTGGAGCGGGTACAACGGGTGGTTCGGGTACGGCGGGTGGCGCGGGCGCGCCGGTGTCCGGGTTCCGGCGGACCGGCTGCCCGGGCGGCACCCGACGGGCGAGCGGTGCCCGGCCGGTGTCCTGCGGCGCGGGCAGCGCCGCCGGGGCGGGTGCCGGGGCGATCGCCCGCCGGGACCGGTCCGGCGGCTGCCAGGCCGGTACGGCGGTGGATCGCCCGTTCCCCCGTACGGCACGATCGTCGGGCGTGCCGGGACGATCCGTCAACGGAGCACCGGGGCGGTCCGCCGGCGCACCGGCGCGGCCGGGGGACGCGCCCGCACGGTCGGCCGGAACGGTGGCGCCGCGACCACGGGTGAAGCCGCGCTGGAACGAGGCGAAGGTGGCCCGGGCCTCCTCGGGCGAGCGCTCCCGGGCCTCCCGGGTCTCCCCGCCGTCGCGGGGACCCCGGCCGTCCCGGGTGTCCACGGCCGACGCTTCCCCGGCCGCGCCGTCGGCTCCGGCCCCGTTGCGGAACCGTTCCTTCAGCTGCTCCGTGAGCTGATCCCTGAGCTGCGGTGCCAGGTTCGCCTGCCGGACCCGCCGGGGCAGGCCGCCGAGCGTCCGGGGTGCGGCGTCCACGGGCGCAGCCGCGGTCGGGTCAGCGGCCGGGTTGGCGGCCGGCTCGGCCCCGGCCGCTCCGGAGACCCCGACCACACCGGCCACACCGGCAGCCGCGACGGCCGCCTCGGCCGCCGCCACCGCGAGGTCCTCCCGCCGGTGGCGCCCCGTCCCCGGCGCGTCCTCGGGGTCCGCC
>NZ_JBHXTL010000260.1:0-4751 GCF_042677365.1 Kitasatospora sp. NPDC127116 | reverse complement strand
GGACGGTACGGGACCGTCCCCGCCGGCGCCCCGGCCGTCCGGGGACACGCGGGACCTGCGGGACGTACAGGACGTACAGGACGTACAGGACGTACAGGACGTACAGGACGTACGGAATGTACGGGACCGGTGGGACCCGGGGACACCCGGACCCGAGGGACACGTACGAGCCGCAGGGCGAGCCCGCGGAACGAGCACTCAGGAGGCGGGCACGCCGGGCTCGGCGCCGCGCTCCTTGAGCATGTCGGTCATCAGCTGGAGCTCGGAGGTCTGGGCGACCACCATCGACTGGGCGAGCCGCTTCTCGGCATCGTTCCGGGCCTTGTCGACGTAGCCCTGGGCCATCTCGACGCCGCCCTTGTGGTGCTCGATCATCAGCTGGAGGTAGTACACCTCGGCGTCCCGCCCGCTGAGCGTGCGCAGCTTCGCGATCTGGGTGTTGGTGGCCATGCCCGGCATCAGCGAACCGTCGTGGGCCTGGTACTCGTGGCCCATCTCCATCCACGCCATCGGCGTGGCGGTCGAGTGCTGGGGCAGCCCCCACTGGTCGAGCCAGCCCATCATCATCCCGCGCTGGTTGGCCTGGGTGTTGATGATGTCGAAGGCCAGGGTGCGGGTCGGCTCGTCGGCGGTGCGGTCCCGGACGACGAACGACAGGTCCACGGCCTGCTGGTGGTGGGTCGCCATGTCGCGGGCGAACCCGGCCTCGGGGGAGTCGTTCGCGGGGACGGACAGCGTGGACGAGCCGGACGCCGATGTCCCGCTCGCCACCAGGGCCGGCACCCCGAGCGCCAGCGCCACGGCGGCGGCCAGCGCGGCCGGCCACCACATGCGGCGGCGGCGCGGGGCCCCCACTTCCTGGACGCCGTCCGCCGCGGTGTCCACGGCGTCCACGGCGTCCACGGTGCCCGCGCTGTCCGCCGTCACGGCCTCGCCGGGGCGGCCCGCGCCGGCGGTCACATCTGCCCCATGGTGCAGGAGGCGCCCGGCTCCTGGGTCTGCTTGCCCTGGACGTACTTGGTGAAGAACTGCTCCACCCGCGGGTCGCTGGCGCTGTCCACGGTCAGCTGGGTGCTCCAGGCGTTCAGGGTGATGGTGCCCTGCTCGTCCGGGTACGGGCTCATCAGCGAGTACGGGGTCTTCTTGACCCGGTCGGAGAGGGTCTTGACGTCGTCCGGCGTGGCCTTGCCGTTGTACGTCACCCAGACGGCGCCGTGCTCCAGCGAGTGGACGGCGCGCTCGTTCTCGACCGGCTGGTCGTAGACGTGGCCCATGCAGTCCAGCCAGATCGCGTTGTGGTCGCCGCCGACCGGCGGGGTCATCGGGTAGGTGACCTTGTCCTTGACGTGGGTGCGGCTCAGCTCGCCGAAGGTCTTCACGCCCGGGATGTCCGCGTTGGCGGCGGTCTCCTTGTCCTTCTTCTTCTGGTTCTGGTCCATGACGATCCAGGTGCCGGTGGCGATCGCACCGATCACCAGCACGCCGGCCGCCACCGAGGCGACGATCTTGTTGCGGCGGTCGCGGCGCTGCTCGGCGGCGCGCAGCTCGGCGATCCGGGCGCGGCGGTCGAGGCCGTCCTGCTTGCCGCCGGGCTTGTTGGACTGCTTGGAGGCGGAACCCATGGTGGTCGTCCTTGTCCCCGCCGCACCGGTCGGTGGCGGCGGTCAGCTGGTGTGAGAGGAGAAACGGATCCGTCGGCGGCTGCGCCGGCGGTGGGTTCCACTCAGGACCGGTGGACCTGGAGTTCGTGCAGATCGGGCACCGGGTGCGCGCCGTCGAGCAGACCGGTGGGCACCACCCGGGGCAGCGCCTCGGGCGCGGCCGGGGTCAGCGGTGACACGGCGGGTTGCGGCTGCGGCGGCGGGTTCGGCAGCTGGGCGTCCTGCGAGCAGTACGGATGGCTGGAGCAGCCGTTGTTGCGCGGCGGCTGGCCGTCGGCGGTGCAGAGGATCCAGTGCCCCTGCTCCTCGGCCGTCCGGTGGTGGTCCGAGGACTTCGTGGCCCCGGTGACCTTCGCGGCGTGACCGGTGTAGGAGGAGTGCCCGGTGGCGACCTGGACACTGACCACGCTGACGACGGTGACGGCGCTGACCGGGGCCGCGTGCGGCGCCGGTTGGCCGGAGCCGTCCACCGCCTTGGCCTGGCCCGCGCAGGGCAGCAGCGTCAACAGCGTGACGAGCAGCAGGACCAACAGCCCACCTGCCGGGCGGCCCGCGGATGCGGCCCTCCCCGGTCGGGGCGAACTGGGGGCCGACGCGGTCATGCGCACATTTAATCAGCCGAACGAGTGATGCGATGCCCCCCATCGGCCCTCATTTTCGGGGGCCCGCACACCCGGATGGCCAGGAAACGCCCTGCTCCGGACACATCCGGCAAGCACGGACGGAACGGGAGCGGACGACCGGGCGACGCCACCGTGGACGACCCGGCGAACCGCCCGGTGAACGGCCTGGTGAGCGCGGTGGCCGGGATGCTCCGGTGGGTGACCGGTTGTCGCCGAAACCCGGACAGGGTCGTCGCAGGTGGAGAACAATGTCGTCAGCCCGGCCCGCCGGGGGCGGCGCGACCACGGAACGACCAGGAGCCGCCAGATGAGCAAGCAGGGTGCACCCGCACAGCCGCACCGGCCGGACGACGGTTGGTGGGACGCCGTCTACGACGGTCCGACGGGCACCCTCCCGGACACCCCGCACGCCGACCCGGGGGACGGCAGCGTGGACGACTGGTTCGACACGGCGGCCGGGCTCATCGGGCAGCAGCGCTCGGTGGAACCGGAACCGGAACCGGAACCGGAACCGGCACCGGAGCCCGAGCCCGAACCCGAGCCGGAGACGGCCGTAGCGGCTTCCGGGGAGCCCGACGGCGCGGCGGGTTCTGAGGGCTCGGCGGGCTCGGCGGGCCGGGACAGCATCGACGACTGGTTCGACACCGCGGTCGGCGTGATCGGCGGAGCGGAGGGGATCGGGCGTCAGCGGACCTCCCCGGAGACCCACCGCTTCCCGGCCCCCGACTTCGCCGACGACGCACCGAGGACGGCGCGCGCGCAGGACCCGGAGCAGGACCCGGAACCCGCACCCAAACCGGAACCCGCACCCAAACCGGAACCCGAGCCGGACCCGGAATCCGAGCCGGAACCCGAGCCGGAACCCGAGCAGGCATCGGCACCCGAACCCGCACCCGAGCCGGAGGCCGTACCGGGTCCGGACTCAAACCCGGCCCCAGCCCCAGCCCCGGACGTGGTCCCGGACCCGGACCCGGTCTCGCTGGAGAAGCCCACCCCGCCGCCCGCCCCCGAACCGGCGCAGCCGGACCCCGTACCCGCCGTTGCGGAGCAGCCCGAGCACCCCGAGCACCCCGAGGAACTGGTGCCGCTGGTGGAGGCGGAGAAGTCCGAGCCGCCCGCCCCCGCTCCCGCCCCCAGCTCCGCTCCCGAGCCCGAACCCGTCCACGCCTCGGAACCCGACCCGGAGCCCGTGGCCCAGACCGCCGCCGTTCCCGACCCCCGCCTGGCCGTCCGCGCACCGCTCGCCGACGGCGGCGCCGCGGTCCCGCACGTCGGCGAGCGCCCCCCGACCTACGGACCCGAGCCGACGGCCGTACCCGAGGCGGACCCGGGCGCACTGCGCGCGCTCGTCCCGGACACCGTGCTGGACGGCGCCCAGTACGGTCCGTCCGTCCTGCGCGCCGCCTCCGTCCGGGGCGACTCCGCGCGCTACCGGGGCGAGCCGCGCCGCGACTCCCTGCTGGTCACCCGGTTCGGCGAGGGCCCGGACGGGCTGCTGCTCGCCGTCCTCGGCGGCTTCGACCGTATGGGCGGAGCCGCGGAGGAGGAGACGGTCACCCCGGAGGCGATCGCGGCCGCCAGCGGGGAGGCGTGCCACCATCTCGCCGCCGCGATCGGGCGCAGCCGGGCCGGCCTGGCCGCGGACCTGCGCGACGGTGCCCGCGACCGGCTCCGCTACGGCCTCCAGCGCCTGGCCACCGGTGCGGCCGCCCCGCTGCGCGCCCTGGCACCGCAGCCGGAGGGGGACGACACCCCGTCCCCGGCGTCGCTGCACTGCCTGATGGTGTCGCTGGACCCGGAGGCCGGCTACCGCGCGGCCTTCGGTGTCGGTCCGGGCGGGCTCTACCTGCTGCGCTCGGGCCACTGGATCGACGCCTACGCGGCCCGGCTGCTGCACCACCCGGACGGTCAGCCGCCGTTCCCCGAGGCCCCGGTGCCCGGCCCGCGCCCGTTCCGCTTCCGGCTCGTCCCCGCGACGCCGGGCGACATCCTCCTCCTGTGCACCCCGGGCCTCGCCCGGCCCATCGCCGACGAGCCGGCCGTCGCGCACTTCCTCTCCACCCACTGGGCCCACCCCCACCCGCCGGGCACCGTCGACTTCCTCCGCCAGGTCCAGGTCCGTGCCAAGGGCTACGCCGACGACCGTACGGCCGCCGCCATCTGGACCGAGTGACCCCGCACTACCCCCCGACCCCAACCCCAACCCCCCCAAACACCCAACCCGCCCCCCCCCCCGCCCGGGCGCGCGAGACGTCGGCTGGGCCGACTTCTCGCGTGCCGGATGCGCGGGCGCAGGTACCTTGGCGCCGGCCGCGCCGGGGGCGAGTCTGTAGACCGGTCTGCATATTCTCTGTCCGCCCCTATCGAGGTGGTGTGCAGGAAGTCGGCCTGATCGACTTCCTGTGCGTGGGGCTGCTCCTGGGCCTCTTCGACGGCTGCCCGGTCGGCTGACCGGCCGGGCTTGTGC
>NZ_JBHXTL010000259.1:0-4857 GCF_042677365.1 Kitasatospora sp. NPDC127116 | reverse complement strand
TTCCGGCTGTCTGTGCGCCGCCAGGGACTCGAACCCCGGACCCGCTGATTAAGAGTCAGCTGCTCTAACCAACTGAGCTAGCGGCGCCTGCTGACGTGGAGAACATTACCTGGTCAGCAGCCGAAACTCACAATCGGCCCGGGCCGGGGAGGCGGGCGCGCTCACATGGTGAGCACCACCTTGCCCCGGACGTGCCCGGCTCCGACCAGCTTGTGGGCCTGGGCGACCCGCTCGATCGGGAACGACTCCGCGATCTCCAGCCGCAGCCCGCCGGCCTCCCAGAGCTCGACCAGCTCGGCCAGCCTTCCGGCCGTCCGCTCGCCCCGCAGCCCCCGGACGCCCAGCCGCTCGGCGCCGGGGTAGTCGACCACGGTGCCGATCCGGGTCCGGTCGGCGACCAGTTCGACGGAGGCCTCCAGGGCGCCCCGCCCGGCGGCGTCGAAGGCCGCGGTCACCCCCTGCGGTGCCACCGCCCGGACCCGCTCGACCAGCCCCTCGCCGTAGGTGACCGGCACCGCGCCCAGCTCCCGCAGGTAGTCGTGGTTGCGCTCGCTCGCGGTGCCGATCACCGCGGCGCCCCAGGCCCGGGCCAGCTGGACGGCGACCGTGCCGACCCCGCCCGCGGCGCCGTGCACCAGCAGGGTGTCGCCGGGGCCGACGCCGAGCCCGGTGAGCGCCACGTGCGCGGTCTGGCCGGAGGCGGAGAGCGAGCCGGCCTGCTCCCACGGCATCCCGGCGGGCTTGGCCACCAGCCGGTCGGCGTCCACCGTGACCAGGTCGGCCTGGCCGCCCAGCACCCGGAAGCCCAGTACCTCGTCCCCGACCCGCCAGTGCCCGGCGTCCGGGCCGAGGGCGTCCACCACCCCGGCGAACTCGTTGCCGAGGACGAACGGCGGCTCGACCGCCAGTCCCGGCGGGCGGAACCCCTCGCGGATCGCGAGGTCCACCGGCTGCACGCCGGCGGCGTACACCCGTACCCGCACCTCGCCCGGCCCGGGCCGCGGGTCGGGCACCTCGGCGACCCGCAGGACCTCCGGACCGCCGTTCCCCGTCACGGTGACCGCTTTCATGCTGTTCCCGCCCCTTCTCGATCCCTCCGATGTCGACGATCATCCGACCTGAAGTGTGCTTGAGGTCAAGTCATTGTTCAGCGTGTCGACACCGATGGGCGCATTGTCAGATTTATCCTGGGCGGCGCTCAGCCGTCCGTCGTCGAGAGGAACCTCCCCGTGGGCCAGCTGCCCCTGTTCTTCCTGGTGCTGCTCGCCTCCGTGGTGACCATGCCACTCGGTCGGAGGATCGGCGTGCCGCAACCGGTGCTGATGACCCTGCTCGGCATCGTCATGGCGCTGGTCCCGCAGATCCCGGACGTCACCATCGAGCCCGAGCTGATCCTGCCGCTGGTCCTGCCGCCGCTGATCTTCGCGGTGGCCCGGCGCTCCTCGGTGCGCTACTTCAAGGCCAACGCCCGCTCGATCCTGCTGCTGGCGGTCGCCCTGGTGGCGGTCACCACGGTCGCCGTGGCCGGCACCGTGCACTGGCTGCTGCCCACCCTGCCGCTGGCCGCCGCCATCGCGGTCGGCGCGCTGGTCTCCCCGCCCGACCCGGTCGCCGCCGTCGCGGTGGCCGGGAGCGTCGGGCTGCCCCGCCGCCTGGTGGCGATCCTGGAGAGCGAGGGGCTGTTCAACGACGTCACCGCGATCGTGATCTACTCGCTGTCCATCGAGGCCATGGTCAGCGGCGACTTCTCGGCCGGCGACGCGGTGCTGCGCTTCGTGCTGTCCGCGGTGCTGGCCGTGGTGGTCGGCGTCGCGCTCGGCTGGGTCAACACCAGGCTCGCCGAGCGCCTGGACGACCCGACCCAGCAGGTCGCGCTCAACCTGCTGGTGCCCTTCGCCGCCTACACCCTGGCCGAGGAGATCCACGGCTCCGGCGTGCTCGCCGTCGTGGTCTGCGCGCTCTACCTCGCCGAGCGGGCCTCCGACGCGGACGCCGTCTCCTACCGGCTGGTCGGCAACGCCTTCTGGGAGGTGGTCGAGATCCTGATCACCGGCGTCGCCTTCGGCCTGATCGGCCTGGAGCTGGCCACCGTGCTCAAGGAGGCCGGCCGCGGCTGGACCGGATTCCTCGGCGACGCCGCCGTGGTCATCGCGGTGGTCGTCCTGGTCCGGCTGCTCTGGCTGCTGCCGGCCGGCTGGCTGTCGAAGAAGCTGCGCTCCGGCGACGACGAGGACACGCCGTTCAGCTGGAAGGAGAGCGTGATCCTCTGGTGGTCCGGCATGCGCGGGGTGGCCACCGTCGCCCTGGCGCTCGCCATCCCGCTCACCCTGCACTCCGGCGAGAACTTCCCCGAGCGCGGCCGGCTGGTCTTCATCGCCTTCAGCGTGGTGCTCTTCACCCTGCTGGTGCAGGGCCTCACCCTGCCCTGGCTGGCCAAGCGGTTCGAGCTGGACATCGACCAGGACAAGCACGAGCAGGCCGTGCGCCAGCTCTGGTGGCGGGCCGCCAAGGCCGGGCTCAGCCGGCTCGGCGAGCTGGAGGAGCAGGACCGGCTGCCCGCCGAGGTCGCCGACCGCCTGCGGGACCGTCAGCACGACCGGCTGGCCCGGCTCTGCCCGGAGAACTACGCCGAGGAGGAGGCCGCCGAGGCCAAGCTGCGGATGGCCCAGTGGCGCGCCGCCCGGGACGTCGAGCAGGAGATGATCGCCGCCTCCCGCCGCGAGATGCTCGCCGCCCGCAGTGAGCTCGGCGCCGATCCGGAGCTGGTCGACCAGGTGCTGCGCGGACTCGACCTGCGCTCCGAACGGAAATGACGGGGCGTCCGCTCCCCGCGGGCGCACCGCCCGCGCCCGCGGGGCGGAATGTGCGCGACCGGCCCCGGGGTTGCATAGGCTGAACCCGGGCAGGCCGTCAACGGAGTCGGCGCACCACCAGTACCCGCACGACCTCGGCGAACCCTCACGCCTGGCCCTGCCGGTTTCTGCACCCAGATGAATCGAGGACCCACCGATGTCGGAGACCCGCGCCGACGCCCGCACCCCGCTGGACCGCACCCCGCAGTGGGCCGCCCTGGCCAAGCACCGGGCCGAGCTGGGCGACACCCACCTGCGTGAGCTGTTCGCCGCCGACCCCGAGCGCGGCCGCCGCCACACCCTCCGGGTCGGCGACCTGCACGTGGACTACGCCAAGCACCTGGTCACCGACGAGACGCTGGAGCTGCTGCGCGAGCTGGCCGCCGCCACCGGCGTCGCCGAGCTGCGGGACGCCATGTTCCGCGGCGAGAAGATCAACAACACCGAGCACCGCGCCGTCCTGCACACCGCGCTGCGCGCCCCGCGCGGCGCCGTGATCGAGGTCGACGGCGAGAACGTGGTGCCCGAGGTGCACGCCGTCCTCGACAAGATGGCCGCCTTCGCCGACCGGGTCCGCAGCGGCGAGTGGAAGGGCCACACCGGCAAGCCGATCCGCGCCGTCGTCAACATCGGCATCGGCGGCTCCGACCTCGGCCCGGCGATGGCCTACGAGGTGCTCCGCTCCTACGCCAAGCGCGACCTCGACGTCCGCTTCGTCTCCAACGTCGACGGCGCCGACCTGCACGAGGCGGTCCGCGACCTCGACCCGGCCGAGACGCTGTTCATCGTCGCCTCGAAGACCTTCACCACCATCGAGACCATCACCAACGCGGTCTCCGCCCGCGACTGGCTGCTCACCGGGCTGCGCGCCGACACCGACGCGGTGGCCAAGCACTTCGTCGCGCTGTCCACCAACGCCCGGGGCGTGCAGGACTTCGGCATCGACACCGCCAACATGTTCGAGTTCTGGGACTGGGTGGGCGGCCGCTACTCCTACGACTCGGCGATCGGCCTGTCGCTGATGATCGCCATCGGCCCGGACGCCTTCCGCGAGATGCTGGACGGCTTCCACCTGGTCGACGAGCACTTCCGCACCGCCCCGCCCGAGCAGAACGTCCCGCTGCTGCTCGGCCTGCTCGGCGTCTGGTACGGCGCGTTCTTCGACGCCCAGGCGCACGCGGTGCTGCCCTACTCGCACTACCTGTCCAAGTTCACCGCCTACCTCCAGCAGCTGGACATGGAGTCCAACGGCAAGTCGGTGACCCGCGACGGCACCCCGGTGGACTGGCAGACCGGCCCGGTGGTCTGGGGCACCCCCGGCACCAACGGCCAGCACGCCTACTACCAGCTGCTGCACCAGGGCACCAAGGTCATCCCGGCCGACTTCATCGGCTTCGCCAAGCCGGTCGCCGACCTGCCCCCCGGCCTGGTCGCCCAGCACGACCTGCTGCTGGCCAACTTCTTCGCCCAGACCCAGGCGCTGGCCTTCGGCAGGACTCCGGAGGAGGTCGCGGCCGAGGGCGTGCCCGCCGAGCTCGTCCCGCACAAGACCTTCAAGGGCAACCACCCGACCACCACCATCCTGGCCGGGGAGCTGACCCCCTCCGTGCTCGGCCAGCTGGTCGCGCTCTACGAGCACAAGGTGTTCGTCCAGGGCGCGATCTGGAACATCGACTCCTTCGACCAGTGGGGCGTCGAGCTGGGCAAGGTGCTCGCCAAGCGGATCGAGCCGGTGCTGCTCACCGGTGAGGGCGCCGAGCAGCTGGACAGCTCCACCGCCGAGCTGGTCGCCCGCTACCGCGCGCTGCGCGGCCGCTGAGCCCGGGTCGGGCCGTCCGCTCCGGCGCGGGCGGCCCGGTCGTCCGGGGCCCCGGGCCTTCGGGCCTTCGGGTTTTCAGGCCTTCGGGCCGGAAACGCCGGAAGGCCCTTCGCTCTCGCGAAGGGCCTTCCGGCTGTCTGTGCGCCGCCAGGGACTCGAACCCCGGACCCGCTGATTAAGAGTCAG
>NZ_JBHXTL010000258.1:0-4970 GCF_042677365.1 Kitasatospora sp. NPDC127116 | reverse complement strand
GGCCGACCCGGCGCTGGTCCCGCCGCCCGCCGGGCCGGCCGTGCCCGGAGCGCCCGGCGCCGCCCCCGGCACGGTGGCCTGGCTGCGGTCCGCCGTCGCCCGGTTCAGTTCCGGCGAGCCGCACGCCCGGCGCCGGGCGCTGGTGCTGGCGGACCTGGAGCGGCTGGACCCGGACCGGCTGCGGGTGGCCGCGGCCGCCGGCTTCGAGTCCGACGTCCGGCTGCGGGTCGTCCGGGTGCTCGCGGCGGAGCTCGGCCTGGCCGACCCGGAGGCCGTGGCGCGGGATGTCGCGACGGTGTCCCGGGCGTACTTCGCCGATGCGCAGGCCGACCCGGTGGCCGCCGACACGGTGGCCGCCGCCCCGGCGGCGGACGCGGCGGTGGCCCGGCTGCTGTCCCTGATGGCGGACCGGGACGAGGCGGCGGGGGACCGGGACGAGGAGACGGCCGCGAACCGGATCGGCCTGCTCGTCCAGGCCTGCGACGCCACCGCCGCGCTGGTCGAGGGCGCCCGCCGGCACGAGAACGGTCTGGCCGGCGTGCTGCGTGCGGACCCGCCGGTCCGGACGATGCGTCGGCTCGCCGCCCGGGCGACCGAGGTCGGCCGGGTCGCGGTACCGGCCGGGACGCTGGTCCTGCTCGACATCGCGGCGGCCCAGTCCGGGGCGCCGGAGGGCGTCGCGCTCACCTTCGGCGCACCGCCCCGGAGCTGCCCGGGCCGCTCGCAGGCCCTGGTCATCGCCGAGGGCATCCTGTACGGCGCCTCCGATCCGGCGGACACCGGGGCGCCGGACATGCCGCCCGCACCGGATCGGGGGAAGGCCGAACTCGCCTCCCTGGTACCGGAGATGGTCGAGCGCGTGCTCGTCCTGGCGGCCGGCTGGACGGCCTGGGGCGGTCGCCCGATCGTCAACGCCGACGGCCGAACCTACACGCCGCACAAGGCTGTTCGCCGTATCTCCGACCATCTTGTCGACCACCTCGCCGAGTTGGAGGCCCGGGTGGTCGGTGAGCCGACCGAGCCCGACCGCTGGCACGCCTCCGGTGTCACCACCCCGGCCGACCTGGCCCCGTTCACCACCGCCGACCTGGACGAGGCCCGCAGCCGGCTGACCCGGCTGGCCGGGATCTGGTCCCGGCGGATCACCGCACTGCCGGACGAGTGGTTGGACGACTCGCCGGGGACGGGCTGGAGCTTCCGGCAGATCGTCCGGCACGTCTCCGGGGCCGGGTACTACTACGCGGACTCGGTCGGCGCGCTCGGCAGCCCCGCGGGTGCGACCGACCACTCGGAGGGTGCGACCGACACCCCGGAGGGTGCGACCGACACCCCGGCGGACGCGGCCGGAAACCTCACCAACGACCCGACGGAGCCGACCCGATGACCCCCTTCGCCGCCCTGCACCACCGCCCCGGCCGTCCGCTGCTGCTCCCCAACGCCTGGGACCACGCCTCGGCCGTCGCCCTCGCCGCCCAGGGGCACCCCGCGATCGGCACCACCAGCCTGGGCGTGGCGGCCGTCGCCGGCCTGCCCGACGGTGCCGCCGCCACCCGCGCGGAGACCGTACGGTTGGCGCGCCGGCTCGGGCGGGTCGGCTTCCTGCTCAGTGTCGACGCGGAGTCCGGCTTCAGCGACGATCCGGACGAAGTCGCCGAACTGGCCGTGGAGTTGGCGAAGGCCGGAGCGGTCGGCATCAACCTGGAGGACGGTCGGGCGGACGGTTCGCTGACCCCCGTCGACCGCCATGCCGCCAAGATCGCGGCGGTGAAGGCGGCCGTGCCGGAGCTGTTCGTCAACGCCCGCACCGACACCTACTGGTGCGGGCAGGACGCCCCCGAGGCGGGGGCGCTCCGGCGCCTGGACGCCTACCAGCAGGCGGGCGCGGACGGCGTGTTCGTCCCCGGGCCGGCCGATCCGGCGGCCATCGGCCGGCTGGTCGGCGCGCTCTCCGTCCCGCTGAACATCCTCTGGACGCCGGCCGGCCCGGGCCTCGCCGAGCTGGCCGCGCTCGGGGTGGCCCGGGTCAGCCTGGGCTCGCTGCTGTACCGCGCGGCACTGGCGGCGGCGGTGGCCACGGCGGCGGCCGTCGCGGCGGGCGAGCCGGTCGGTCGGGTGCCGGGGTACGCGGAGGTGCAGGCCCTCAGCGGGAGTTGAGCGTCTCCGGGGAGCGGTCACGGGCGGCCCCGGGCCGGCGCCCCAGGGCCGGCGCCCTCAGGCCCCGTGGCGGGCGGTGCGGGCCGCCTCGATCCCGTCCAGGATGACGTTGACGCCCCGGGCGAAGCTGCTGTCCCGGCCCGCCTCGACCTCGCCCGGAACCTCGGTGGTGTACAGCCGGTGCAGTCGCGGGAACTCCTTGGTGGCCTCGATGACGGTGGGCAGGAGCCGGTTGATCCACTCCTGCTCGTCGTGGCCGCTGCGGGCCAGCGAGCTCACCCAGGAGGCCTCCACGCAGGCGGTTCCGATGGTGTAGCCCATCACAGCGCTCATCGCGTCGTTCGCGTCGCCCATCTCGAAGCCGGCCGTGTCCAGGACGGCCAGCAGGGACTCGGAGATGCGCATCCAGTTGGGGCCGAGGTAGATCATCCCGACGTCGCCGATCACCGAGACCATCCACGGGTAGCGAATGATGGTCGCGCGCATGCTCTCGGCGCACTCCATGACCTTCGCGCGCCAGACCTTCGGGTCCTCGGAGCCCTCGGCCTCCGGCTGGGGGAGGGTACCGAAGACCTGGTCGACGACCAGGGCGAGCAGTTCCTCCTTGTTGGCGACGTGGGTGTAGAGCGAGGTCGCGCCGGCGTTCAGCCGGGCGGCGAGCTTGCGCATGCTCAGCGCGTCGATGCCGTCGGAGTCCAGCAGTGCGAAGGCCTCGGCGACGATCTGCTCGCGACTGAGGGAGGGCTGCTCCCGCCGTCGCTGGGGGCGGTTCCACGGCAGGGGGATGCCCGGGGTCGTGCCGTCCTCTGATTTGGCCGCCATCGGGCCCTCCTCGCCAGTCGTCGATCGCCGGACCCGGTCCGGTGCGGCGCAGCTTGCCACAGGTCGCTGCGAACAGTGTACGGCCCAGCGAACGGTGTGCGGAGATCGAACGGCGTACGGCATTGCGAACAGTGTGCGGTGTCCGTACAGTGTTCGGAGCGGCGCACACCGTACCCCTGGGGACGGAGGGCGGTGTGCCCGCGACGACTTCCGCGCGGCTCCGGCCGGCCACGGCCACGGCTCGCGCGCTCATTCCAAAGCCCGAAGCCCGAAGCCCGGGTTCGCAGCGAGAAGTTCGAACCCGGGTTCGACGCGAGAAGTTCAAAGGGGGAAAACGCCGTGCAACGTCATCCGCAGCGCTGGCTCATTCTGGTCGTGCTCTGTCTCAGCAGCCTGGTGCTGGTGATCGACAACATGGTGCTCACGGTCTCCATCCCGCCGATCGCGGAGGACCTCAAGGCCGGGGCGCAGGACATCCAGTGGATCATCGACTCGTACATCCTGGTCTTCGCCGGCCTGCTGCTCACCTCGGGCAGCCTCTCCGACCGCTTCGGACGGCGGAAGGTGATGATCGTCGGACTCGCGCTGTTCGGCGCGGCCTCACTGGTCGCGGCCTACGCCGGCAGCTCCGGTGAACTGATCGCCGGGCGCGTCCTGATGGGCGTCGGCGGCGCGCTGGTCATGCCGAGCACGCTCTCCATCCTGATCACCGTCTTCGACGACGAGGAGCGCCCGAAGGCGATCGCCGCCTGGACCGCCGTGGCCATGATCGGCCTGGTCGGCGGTCCGGTGCTGGGCGGCGCGCTGATCGCGCACTTCTGGTGGGGCGCGGTCTTCCTGCTCAACGTGCCGATCGCGGCGGTCGCCATCATCGCCGCGGTGCTGCTGATGCCGGAGTCCAAGGGACCGTGGCGCCGACCCGACCTGCCGGGCATGGTGCTGTCGATGGTCGGCATGACGGCGCTGGTCTGGTCGATCATCGTGCTGCCCCGGGACGGCTTCACCAGCGCGAGCACCCTCGGCGCGCTCCTGCTCGCGGTGGCCTCGCTGACCGGCTTCGCCGTCCGGCAGGTCCGCACCGACTCGCCGATGGTCCCGCTCAACCTGTTCCGCAACCGGGTCTTCACCGGCGCCAGCTTCTCGCTCGTCCTGCTGACCTTCGCCACCGGCGGGCTGATGCTGGTCCTCACCCAGTACCTCCAGTTCGTGCTGGAGTTCTCGCCCACCGACACCGGCCTCGCCTTCATCCCGCTGGCCATCGCCTCGCTGGTGTTCAACGCGCTCGGCGCGGTGCTCGGCAAGAAGGTCCCGGCGCGGGTGCTCACCTCGATCGGCATGCTGATCATCGCGGGCGGCTTCTGGCTGCTGGCCACCCTCTCGGTCGGCGACGGCTTCACCAAGGTCGCCCTGGCCATGCTGGTGCTCGGCGTCGGCTCCGGCCTCGGCATGCCGGCCGCCGCCAACGCGCTCATGGGCGCCATCCCGAGCGAGCACGCCGGCGTCGGCTCCGCGCTCAACGACACCATCCAGCAGTCCGGCGCGGCGCTCGGCGTGGCCATCCTCGGCACCGTGCTCTCCAGCACCTACACCGGTGCGATGCCCGACGCCGCCCCCGCCGCCGCCCGCCACGACATCACCGGCGCGCTCGCGCTGGGCGGCTCCACCGGGGACGGCGGACTGGTCGCGGCCGCCCGGGAGGCGTTCAACACGGCCACCTCCACCACCTTCACGGTGGGCGGCATCGCGGTCGTCGCGGCCGCGGCGCTCACCCTGGTGCTGATGCGCGACGGCCGGAAGACCGCCGACGGGGCGGCCGGGGCCCCGACGGAGCCCACGGCCGAGCGGGTCGGCTGACCCCCTCCGGGCCGATGGCCCCGACCGCCCCGCGCGGGCGGGGCCCACGACCCCCCCGCGCCCGCCGCCCCGGGCGCGGATCCGCGCGGCAAGGTCCCCGCCTCCCCCGGGGTCGTATACACAAAAACGAGCCCACCCGC
>NZ_JBHXTL010000257.1:0-5150 GCF_042677365.1 Kitasatospora sp. NPDC127116 | reverse complement strand
CGTCGCTCCACTCCGGCCCCCTCCCCGCTCGTGCCGTCACCCGGTCCCGTCCGCAAGAAGCTCTCACTGTAGGCGACGGCGCAGCCGCATGGGGACGTTCGGGCGGCGGACCGGACCGGACCGGACCGGACCGGACCGGACTGGACTGGACTGGACCGATCGGGGCCGGGGCCGGGGTCACGGTCCGGCGGGGGTCCGCGCGGTGCTCTCCATCAGTGGGCGTCCGCTGCTGTGCTGCCCGCGCACCGAACCGGGGCAGGCGGTCAATTTCCGGCATCGGTGGCGATCCGTCAGTTCTCCGGGCCGCTTCCACGCAGGCTGGCCTGATGGGAGGCACACCTGGCGAGAGGTCAAGGCCTGAGGGTCACCCCCCCGGCACGGGTGGGGCCGATCTCATCCGCTCTGCCGCGTTGTCGATCTGGCTGTCACCCCCCCGTGCGGGTGTGGCCGATGAGCCACCGCAGTGGGCGGGCAGACCCCCTGGCAGCTGCCACTTCGCCTCCGCTTTGCCGCGCCGTGTCGCTTTGGTGGGCGGGGTACGAGGGGCGGCCAGGGGCCCGGACTCACGGCGGGGTAGGGGTGTTGGGCCTGGTCGTTGGGGACGGGAGCGCCTGGCGGGACCGGCCGCGGTCCGCTGACGCTCGGAGTGCGATGCCTTCGCTACCGCGGGATCAGCGAGGCCGGTGCGGCGTCCTGGTCTGCCGGGGCTCGGCGGGCCAGGCCCGAGCCCGGGTTACGGTCGGTGTCGGTGATGCCTGCTACGAAGGCCCCGTGATGGATGACGAGATCATCGAGAGGCTCCGGGAGCACCACGCCGGAGAGCTGCCTCCGCCCGCGCCTCCCGAGGCCGTGTCCGAACTCGAAGCGGTCGTGGGGCATTCGATGCCGCTCTTGCTCAAGCGGATCTATCTCGAAGTCGCCAATGGCGGGTTCGGTCGATGGGGCGGTGCCCTGTCCCTGACCGAGGACACCGACGACCCGCCGGTTCTGGAGGCGTACTCGGAGTGGGCCAAGGGTTGTGGAGTCGGATATCCGACATCGGTCGTGCCACTGCTCACCTGGGGCTGTGCGATCTGGTCCCTCGTCGATTTCAGCACCGCGGAAGGCCGCATGTGGGGCTGGGACCCGAACGTACGGTGTCTACGACACGCGCTGTTCCCGGAGGACTTCACCCTGGCCGATCGTCTCACTGGCTGGCTCGACGGTCGGGAGGACTTCCCGCAGCCGCCGGCCCCCACCGACTGCCCGGACTGCTGACGGGACGCGGTGATGACGGGTGTCACGCCGTGTCACGTCGATGACAGCGAGGCCCGCCACAGCGGCACCTGGAGGACCTGAGGACGGTGTGTTCCCCTACGCGGGGCCTGGATCGAGGGTGGCCACAAGGCGTTCCCGGAGTTCCGGAGGGCAGATCGGGTTGGTGGCGACCTTGTAGCGAATGCCCTGCGACGGATCCGTGGCGAGCGCCGTGAGCACGTCGAGCGGGAGGTTCGGGTTGCCGGCCAGCCAGCTCCGGTTCTCCGTGCCGGCGGACGCCGCCGCGCTTCTCATCAGCTTTTGGCTGGTCGTCCGGTGCAAGGCCCACCAGCGGACGTGGTCCAGCTTGCTGCCCACCGCGGCGTCGACCAGCCGGCGTGGCGTGGAAGGGGTTGAGGACGACTGCGACCGTACATGCTGGAACGGGCTGCCGCACTCCTGTACCGGCCTGCACAACGTGCCCGACACCCCCGACATCCTCCGAGGGCTGCTCGCCGCCGACCGAACCCGCCGAGCCCGGTCGGTCCGGGACCTGTACCGGCTGCTCCTCGACCAGGAGCGGCTGTTCCCGGCGACCGCCCCGGTATCCCTGGTCGTCGCCGCCCTTCTCGACGACCCGCGGACCCTCGCCGAGGACCGGTGGGAGCGCAGAGCCGGCACGCGGCCGCTGCGCGCGGAACTGCTGAACTGGCTGGCCAATTTCGCCGACCTCGCCCGCCACGACGTCCGGGACGGCGTCGGCACGCCGCAGGACCTGGCCGCCGCCCGCGCCGTGCGGCCGGCGCTCCATGCTCGCGTAGCGCCCTTCTGCGAGAACGAGGACCCGCGGGTACGGGAGGCAGCCGTCGCGGCCACCGCCCTGCTGCTCGCGGACCTTGTCCTCGCCGCGTCCGTCCCGCGGCACGCGCCCGCCGTTCGCGATGTCCTGGCTCCGAGTGCGGACTCGTACTACCGGTGGATCGCCCGGGAACGGCTGGAGGCCTGGGGCGAGGGCATCTCGGACCTCCTCGCTGTGGAGCAGGAACGCCGCGCAGCCGCTGGGCGGGCACACGCACTGGCGCGGGACCCGTTCGACGAGGGCGGGGAACGGGCGGCCCGATGGCCGGCCGGGCAGCCGGAGGACACCGCAGCCCTGGAGCCGCCCGGCCGGTGGCACCCGGCCCGGGCGGCAGTCGAGCGGGCGGCACCGCCCGGACCGGCACCCGAACCGCCCACAGCCGTCCGGGGCGCCAAACCGGACCGCCGAAGCCCGTGGCAGACCACGATGCCGCACCACGACGAGTGGACGTTCACCCCGTACATCGGCGTCGGCCCACTGCACCTCGGCATGAGCCTGCAGGAGATCGCCGCCACCCTCCGCGAAACCGGGACGGTCCTGTCCACCTACGATCCCGGGAGCGGCGAGCACTCGCTCACCCTCGCCGAGTTCCCCACCACCGGCATCAGAGCCCTCTTCGGGAGGAGCAACGGCCTGGCGTGCGTGGCCGTGGGCGCGCAGAACGGCCCCCAGGTCCGGTTGGACGGTACCCCGCTGACCGGCGGCCTGCCGCACGTGGTGGAGAACCGGCTCGCTCACCGACCGGCCCGCGGCGACCCGAGGTACAGCAGCGCAGGAGCCCTGTCCGTCTCCGGTTACGGTCTCGCGATCCGCTCCCAACGCGTCGGCGACATCGAACCGACCCGACCGCTCTTCCTACCGCACGAATGGCTCGACCTCTGGCACTACCTGCCCCGCGAGGAGTGGGACCTCCGGTAGAGCCGGTTCGCAAGCACCACCACGACGGCACGGTACCTCGCCGGAGAACCTGACGGCGGACCACGTGGGGCCTTGAACCCAGGGCACCCTCGGCCTGCCGGTTCCCGCGGCCTCCGCACAGTCCGGGCACTACGCTGCACGCGTGATCGACAACTCGAACGTGTGTCTCGCCGACCTTCTCGATCGCCGCACGGACGGGCACGAGCCCGCTCCGGAGGCGGTGCTCGCCGCGCTGTTCGAGGGCGGGGTGTTCGTTCCCGTCACCGACACCGGATCGGTGATCTTTCTCCCCGACGACGAACAGTCGCCCACGCTGCTCGCGTTCACCGACGCGGCACTCGGCGCGCAACTGCTGCCGGACGCCGCCGGGACGGTGCACTGCGACGCGGCACGGCTGAGGGACATCCTGGAGAAGACCGGCGTCACCGTACTCGCGGTCCGCTCCGGAAACGGTCAGGCGATCCTTCCCGAGCAGGTGCTGCGGAACTGGGCGACCCGCGGGCCCGGAGCGGAGATGAAGCTCAGTCGGTCCACCGACCCGGTGGCCGTCGCCCTGCGCGACGCGTTGGTTCGGCGGATCCGGGAGTTCCCCGCCGTCCGCTCGGTGTGGGTGGCGCACGCCCGGTTGCGGGCCAGCGGTGAGGAACACCTGTTGCTGCACGTCGCCGTGGACGAGGACCTGCCCTCGGCCTCCGCCGACCGCCTGATGCAGATCCTGCTCGGCCAGGAGGTCGAGCCCGGCCCGAGGCACCCGAAGGTCGGGATGCTCGCCCTGAACACCACCACCCACGCCGACACCATCGCCGAACTCGACCGCCAGGGCCTCGACACCGTGCGCCACGACCCCGAGTCGGGCCGGATCCAGGTGATCTCCCGCGAGTACGACGACCCGTCCGCGGCCCCGGCGAAGAACGCCACGCCCCAGCCCCGGCCCAAGCACCGCTGGTTCGGCCGCTCCTGACAGGACGCCGTCCGTGAGGCGAAACGACCACCTGTCACTCGGTCCGACGGCCTGGTCCACGCACGAGGCAACCGGTGAACACCCGAAGGTTGACGACGCATACGATCCGATAACTCTCTGCAAGCTACCCAGTCGTCCTACGGTGTCCCGATGCGCCGATCGAGACTCTTCCACTCGCCAGTCATCCCGCTCCTGGGCGCAGCATCGGTTGCCGTTGCGAGGACCGCTCAGGTTGATGCCGATGAGACCCGTATGGCTCCGACAGTGCTGCTGAGCCGGGAGTACCACGAGAAGCATCCGAGGCCTGGCTTAATCACCAGTCGTGGTTCTGGCTCAACTTCCGGGCTCTGTCGCTGATTGAGGGGTTCGCGCGGGGCCACAGACAGGTGGGCATCACCTGGGCGTGGCTGATGGAGTTCGGGTCGCTGACCTGCTCTTCCCGGGTGTCGGGGTGGAGATCGAAGCGATGATTGTCGAGGAGGGCGAGGTTCGCCTTGCCGTACGGTCCGTGGCGGCGTCGGCCGCCTGTCCGGGATGCGAGCACAGATCGTCGCGGTTGCACTGCTACTACAAGCGGCGACTGGCAGATCGCCCCGTAGCCGGCAGGCGGGTGCGCCTGGAGCTCAGAGCGCGGCATCCGGTGTGCGGCAACGACCGCTGCGGGCAGCGGACGTTCGCCGAGCAGATCCCGGATCTGACGTCCCGACACGCTCGCCGCACGACCGCCCTCACCGCTCAACTCACTGACATCGCCCTGTACCTGGGAGGGCGGGCCGGAGCCCGGCTCCCGGGACGCCTGGCCATGACCGCGTGCAGGGACACACTGCTGCGCCTCATCCGAGCACTGCCCCTCCCATCATCAGGCACTCAGGGGGAAGCCGACTCAGGGCGCGTGTGTCCGGGTACAACCGCCGTGCGCAACGAGAGGGGCCCGTGGACCACAAGGTCCGCGGGGCCCCTCTGTGTCGTGCGCGGCGGGCGGCTGCGCGGGTGCGGCGGCCAGCTGGTCGCGCAGTCCGGCGGACACGATCCGCCTCACGGGCAGCCGGCAGGCATCAGCTGTCGCCGACGGGTGAAATTAGGTTCTGGATCACTTTCCGTGCCAAAGCCACAGAGCATCACCAGAACCGCAATCATGAACAGCCGTGGCTGACGATCTCCTCAAAGACCTCTGGC
>NZ_JBHXTL010000256.1:0-5152 GCF_042677365.1 Kitasatospora sp. NPDC127116 | reverse complement strand
CGGCACCGACCGGCCTGGTCACCCGAACCCGCACCCGCCCGGTCGGCCCGCACGGCAGCACGAACCACTCCGACGTGGTGCCGTACGGATCGTCCGGGTCCCCGCTCCCCGTCCCGCCGCCGCCGCCGGACGCGCCGTCGCCCGGGGCGCTGTCGGACACCGCGAACGAGAGGTCCGGCAACTCGTCGGCGGACCGGCCGGCCCGGGCGTCCAGGAAATCCTGGAGCGCCCGGTCGAGCACCGGTCGCCGGTCGGACAGGGGGGTGGGGTCGGACAACTCTCTGCTCCTGGCTTCGGTCGACGGGCACGGTGGCTCCGTGTGTGCCCCGGCCGTGGTGGCCTGGTCGTGCCCTGCGGCGGGCGGCCGGCTCCTCAGCCGGCTTCGTCGTACGGGCGTGTCCGCCACTCGCGCGGCGGGACGCCGTAGGCGGCGCGGAAGGCCCGGCTGAAGTGCGCCGGGTTGGCGAAGCCCCAGCGCTGGGCGACGGCCGACACGGTGGGCGCGGTGCGGCCGCGCCGGGCCAGCTCGCCGGCGCAGGCGTCCAGGCGGAGCCGCTGGACGAGGCGGCTCACCGTCACGCCCTCGCCCTCGAAGAGCCGGTGCAGGTAGCGCACGGAGATGTGGTGGGCCCGGGCGATCCGCTCGGGCGACAGGTCCGGGTCGCCCAGGTGGCAGTCGATGTACTCCCGCACCCGCCGGACCAGGTGGGCGTTCCGGGCGCCCGGTCCGTCGGCCTCCCCGGCCGGCACCAGCTGGGCGATGAGGGTGCTGAACAGGCCGGCGACGCTGCCGGCCAGCCGGTCCCCGACCGGGTCGGGGTAGGAGTGCGCGGAGGCGGCGAGAACACCCAGGAAGGACAGGATCACCGGTCCGCACCCGTCGGTCGGGCCGACGGCCGTCGCGGAGGCGTGCCGCAGGTCGCGCTCCGGGACGCCCAGCAGGCGGCGCGGCACGTGGAACAGGTGGGTGCGGAACCGCTCCGGGTAGTCCACCGCGAACGGGCGCGCCGTGTCGTAGAGGACCAGCCCGCCCGGCGGCACCTCCGCGCGGCGCCCGTCCTGCTCCAGGACGGCCCGGCCCGACACCTGCACGCCGACCCCGACCTGCGGCTCGCTGTGCGGCGTGCGCGCGATCAGCGCCGCCGTGCGGGAGAGCCGGGCCGCGTCGGCCTCCAGCGTGGAGATCCGCACGTACCCGAGGCGGTGCGACTCCAGGAGTCCGTCGAACGGCCGCCCGGTGAGCGGGCGCACCTCCAGCGGCACCAGCGACCGCGACACCGCCCCGCTCCAGAAGGCCGCCTTGTCGCGGTCCGCGACCGACGCCGTCGTCACCCGCAAGCCCATCTGACCGTCCTTCCGCCGGAGTCCTGCGCACTCTCAGCGTGGCCCGCGGGCGCGGCGGGCCGGTAGGTCATCTGACTGTCGTCCCGGGGCGGTGCGCCGGGAAGCCCGGCGGGGCGGCCGGGGCAAGCCGGCCGGGCGGGCGTTCCCCCAGGTCAGCCGCCTTCGAGGGCGTGGGCGAGCGCGGCCCGCGTGGTGATGCCGAGCTTGGGGAAGATCTTGTAGAGGTGAGCCCCGACGGTACGGGGCGACAGCCGGAGCTGCCGGCCGATCTCCTTGTTGGTCAGGCCGGTCGCGGCCAGCCGGGCGATGCGCAGCTCCTGGCCGGTCAGCCCGGACGGGTCGGCGGCCGGCCCGTCCTGCGGCAGCGCCACGGAGTCGCCCGCGGCCCGCAGTTCCTCCTCGCACTGCGCCGCCCAGGGGGTGGCCCGCAGCCGGCGGAACACGTGGTGGGCCACGCGCAGCGTCTCCCTGGCCCCGGGCCGGTGGCGGCGGCGCAGCCACGCGCCGTGGGCGAGCCTGAGCCGCGCGAGGTCGAACACCCACTGCTCGGCGCCCGGTACCGCGTACGCGGCGAGGTAGGCGGCCTCGGCCTCGGGGTCGTCCGCAGCCAGCGCGGTGGCGGCCACGCACAGGAAGGCGTGGCGTCCGGAGATCTCCGCCGAGCGCGCCGCGGCTCCGGCCGCGAGGTGGGCGCGGGCCTCGTCGAGGCGTCCGGTGTGCACGGCGGCCGTCACCAGGTCGAGGACCAGCGTGTGGTGCCACGGCTGGCCGCCGGACAGGCGCCCGGGCGGGGTGAGTTCGCAGAAGTGCGCGTACGCCTCCTCGTAGCGCCGGTGGGCAAGCGCGGCCAGGCCGCGCAGATGGGTCAGGCGGTCGAGGACGTACCGCATCCGGGCGCGCGTGGCGACCGGCCCGATGGTCCGCTCGATCTCCTGGAGCCCGGCCACGTCGCCCCGGCCGGCCAGGAAGTGGGCGTAGTACTGGCGGAACATCAGGCCGTTCGTGTGGTAGCCGAGCTCGTCCGCCTCCTCGGCCTCGCGCAGGCAGACGGCTGCCCGGTCCCAGTACCCGAGCAGGTAGTCCTGGTGGGCCTTGGCCTTGGCGACCGAGCCCTGGGTGGCGTAGCCGTGCAGCCCGGAGAAGCGCTGCCACAGACCGCTGTCGGGGCTGTCGAGCGCCGAAGCGGTCCAGAGCAGCAGCCAGGCCGCGCCGGCCTCCTGCTCCTCGGTCATGCCGTCGGCGGTCGCCAGCAGGGCGGCGGCCGCGTCCGGGCCCGGCTCGGTCCAGGCCCGCAGACAGAGCCGGCCCACGTCGGAGACGTCGTCCCGGTGCCGTTCCAGGGCGCGCCAGGCCCAGGGGTCGTCCGTGTACGTGGCGGCGAGGAGCAGCTTGAACCAGGCCTGTTCGACCAGTCCGCCGAAGGTGTCGGCGCCCGGCGCGGTCAGCGCGTCGAGGGCCGCGGGCAGCAGCGCGGCGGAGGACTCGAAGTCGACGCGGTGGCTCTGGTCGGCGTAGACCACCGCGTACGAGAACAGCGGGGCGATGTCCTGCGGGACCGTGCTGCTCCTCAGTTCCTCCACCAGGGCCGCGGTGTGGCGCAGCTGCCCCCCGCGGGCCGACATCACGGCGGCCCGGGTGAGCCTGCGGACGCGGTCGCAGGAGCTGGGGCTGAGGACGGCGGCGCGTTCCAGCAGGAGGGCGCCCTCCGCCTCGCCGCCCCGGCGGGCCAGCTCGTGGCCGGCCTCCTGGAGGCGGTGCGCGAGGTCCTCGTCGGGCAGCAGGGCGGCGGCCGCCTCGTGGACCAGTCGCCGGGGGTCCTCCGGTGCGAGGGCCTCGGACAGCGCGCGGTGGGCCTCCCGGCGGGCGGTGTCGGAGGCGGCGGAGACGACGGCGGTGCGCACCAGGGGGTGCCGGAACACGAGCTGCCCGGCCGGGTCGAGCCGGGCCAGGCCCTCGGCCTCGATCCGTTCCAGGATCTCCCGCGCGTTCTCGTCCGCGAGGGCGCGGAGCCACTCGGCGCTGCCGGAGTCCGGGCCGGTGGCCAGGGCGCCGAGCAGCAGCAGGCGGCCGACCTCCGGCGTCACCGTGCCGAGCCGTTCGGCGAACATCCGTTCCAGCTTCCGCCCCAGGGGCAGCCGTTCGGGCAGCGGGGCGGCTCCCCGCTGCTGGGCGTCCGCCAGCTGGCGCGGCAGTTCGACCAGCGCCAGCGGGTTCCCGGCCGCCTCGGCCAGGACGCGTTCCCTGGCGGGCGCCGCGAGTTCGGGGTAGCGGGTGCCCAGCAGCAGGGCCGCGTCCTCGCGGGGAAGGGCCGGGACGTCGACGGCCTCGGCCGACCAGGTCTGGGCGGCCGGTCCGTTCGCGCGGCTGGCCCCGACGATCACCACCGGCAGCTCGGCGCACCGCCGGTGCAGGAAGGCGAAGACGGTCGCGCTCGACGAGTCGATCCAGTGCAGGTCGTCCAGGACCAGCAGCACGGGGGCGGTCCGCACCACCCGCTCCAGCAGGGCCAGTGTCGCGGCGCCGACGGCGAAGCCGCTCGGAGTGCCGGAGCGGATGCCGAACGCGCTGTCCAGGGCCTCGCGCTGATGCGCGGACAGCGCGTCGGAGTGCTGGAGCAGCGACCAGAACGCCTGGTGGAGGGCCCCGAACGCGAGGTCCGTCTCCGCCTCCGTGCCGACCGCGCGCAGGACGGTGAACCCGCGCTCGCGCGCCAGTCGCTCCACCCAGGCCACCAGCGTGCTCTTGCCGACACCGGCGTCGCCGCGCAGCAGGACGGTCGACCCGCTCGCGCCGTCCACGGCCTGGACCAGCGCCGCGGTCAGCAGTCCCGTCTGCCGCTGCCGCCCGACCAGGACCGGAAACCGTCTGTCCTCCGCCACTGGTTCCTCTCCCTCGGGCCGGCCGATCCGCTCACCGGGCATCCCAGGCTACCGCCCGCCGGAACCACCGTTCCGCTGCCGGTACGGCCCCGGACCCCGGCGGCCCGCCCCTCGACGGGCACCGTCGCCGGCGGTCCCCGCGCCGCTGCCGCCGGGGCGGGCGCGGGGACGGGGACGGAACCGTTCCGGTCACTCGCGGTAGAGCAGCACGGTGAGTGCGGCCAGCACGGCGCTGGCGACCAGGGCCCAGGCGATCTGCCCGTGCAGGACCAGCAGCGCACCGGGGACGGCGCCGGCCAGCATGGTGACGACGGAGAGGATCTTGCGGCGCTGGCGGGGGGCGGTGCCCCCGGCCGGGCGGGAGTCGGCGGCCAGGCCGGTCAGGGTGAGGGTCAGCACGGTGGTGGTGAGGTCCGGTACGCCCAGGCCCCGCACGGTGGCGTTGCGGATGCCCATCGCCAGGGCGAGCAGGGCGATCACCGCGTACTGCGCGAACCCCTCGGGGCTCCGCACGAAGAGGACGGCGGCGGCCGCGGCGTGCAGCACGGCCTCCAGGGCGAAGGCCGCGCGCAGTCGTGCGGGTCGCCGGGTCGCGCCCTGTCGGGTGGCGATCCGGCCGGCCACCCCGGCGCCGAGGAGAAAGGCCGCGAGGGAGGTCAGGGAGCCGACCACGGAGAAGCCGGGCGCCCCGGCGAGGGCGAAGGCGACGACCACGACGTTGCCGGTCATGTTCGCGGTGAAGACGTGGCCGAGGCCGAGGTAGCTGACGGCGTCGATCAGGCCGCTGACCAGGGTGAGGGCGAACAGGGCCAGCGCCAGCGGGTGGCGGTCGTGGATCTGCGGTCCGGACGGCTGCGGCGGCGGGGGTGTGGTCACGACGGCTCCTCGTACGGAAGGGGGCTGCGGGCGGGGGCGCCGCCCCGGGCCTC
>NZ_JBHXTL010000255.1:0-5225 GCF_042677365.1 Kitasatospora sp. NPDC127116 | reverse complement strand
CCCTCTCATCGTCGGGCTCTTCTTTTTTTTTTTTGTTCCTTGGTTTGTTAAGTACCCCCTCCGCTTTTACGCGGCGTGGCCCTCGCCGACATGTGTCGGCGAGGACCTCTCGGCGTCGAGCGTCCGACGGGCGCGTGATGCGGGGAAGACGCTTCACCGCACCGTACGACCCGTCACATGCTCATACCTCCCACGGCATCGGAAACCGCGGAGCACCCTCCGGCCGGCCTTCACCCGGGCTCATGTTCCTGACTCCCGAGTAGTCGTAGCCGTCGAGGAAGGTCACGGAGTCGACGGGAACCCATGTCTCGACGGAGCCCGCCTCGATCGACTCGGTGAACGGCGCAACCGGAAGAACGTGGCGGTACCAGACCTTCATGACGACCTGAAGCCATTCGAACCCTCCGGGCCGCTGCTCCCGAGCGGTCAACTCGCCGAGCACCTGCCCTCCACCATCGGGTAGAGCCACCATCACGGGCCGAGTGTTCCGCTTCCCGCTGTCGAAGGAGATCTCCAGGTTCATGGCGTCACCCTAGTCGCTAGCAGGGAGCGTCGCCGTTGATGAACGTGGTGATCCTACGAACCGCCGGGTTTCCGCAGATGTACCTCAACTCGTGCGAGGTGTAACCGTTGCCGTAGTCCATCCCCTTGAGGATGCCCTCGACGTCCTGAACGCCCTTCATGTTGAAACTGATCTTTCCACCGCCGGAGACGACCCGATCGATCATCTTGCTGAGATTCTCAGGAGTTGCCACGCCCCGGGGAATCAGGTCACCGAAGGGCCCGTTCTTGTAGGTCACGGCTCCAAGGCCCTGCGCGAACCGGTCGAGCGTCCCGACTTCCTGTCCGCGGATGGATTCGAGGCCGAGGGCAAGGTGGGTCGCACATGCCGGGTCCGTGTTGTGGACCAGGACCGGCAGGTCGCCGGCCAGCACGTAGTACGTGTGGAGGTCGTCGACGGTGAGGTTGTAGGCGGGCTGGAGGGTGTTCCAGTGCCGGACGTTCTCGATCGGCCGGGCCTGTCCGGCCGGGTCGCGCAGTTCGTCGCCGGGCTTGAGGTCGGCGGCGTCGGTCCACTGCTTCCGGTTCTCGGCCCAGAAGGGGTGGTGGTCGGTGCTGGTGAGTGACCGGCCCGCGCCGAGGGAGATGTCGGTGAAGTCGCGGTCGTCCGGGGTGTAGATGGTGTTCGAGACCCGGCGGGGGCCGGTCGCTCCGGCCGCAGGGTCGGTGGCGAGGACCTCGTCGCCGACCTGGACGGTCTCGATGGCACGGGTGGAACCGTCGGCCATCAGGACGCGGGTGCCGGCCGGGAAGCTGTTCAGCGGGCAGGACGGCGGAATGCGCGTGACGAGCTTCTTGATGAACTCGACGGCCTTCTCGCCCCAGGAGCCGAACTTCTTGGCCCACTGGGCGAGCTTGGCGACGGCGGCACCGTCACCGATGAAGGGGATCGCGCCGATGCAGGACGTGACCGCCTCGGTGGTCCTGCCCTCGACCGCGTAGTAGGCGCAGTTGACGAGGTCGGCGATGTCGGCGAGGCCGGGGGCGATGACGCCGCCCGCGCCGCCGATGACGTCGAGGGTGAGGTGGATGCTCTCGGAGAAGAGGCGGTAGAGGTAGCTGACGTTCTCGCTGTCCTCCTTCGCCTTCTTGATCTCCTCCTCGATCCCCGCGATCGCGTCCTGCTTCTGCTTCTCGGCCTGGGCCTGCTTCTCGGCCTCCTTGCGCTCGGCCTCCAGCTTGGCGAGCCGGGCCTTCTCCTCGGCGTCGTACTTGGCCTGGTAGTCCGCCTGGGCGTCCTCGTAAGCGGCCTGGGCGGCAGTTGCGTCCTGACCTGCCGCCTCGGCCGAGGCACGGGCGGCGCTGGCGGAATCCTTGGCATCGGCAGCGGCGAAGTACGCCTGCCGTGCGGAGCGTTCGGCCTGGTTGGCCGAGTAGACCGCCTTGGCGGCGTCGCGGTTGGCGGAGGCCTTGGCGGCGTTGGCGGTCTTCGCGGATGCGGCCGCCCTGGCGGCGTCGGCCTGGGCGGCGTCGGCGGCGGCCTGGGCCTTGGCGACCTGGTCGGCGGCGGTGTTGGCCGAGGCCGTGGCCGCGGCGGCGTAGCCGCTCGCCTCGTTGGCGGCGTCGCGCGCGATGGCGGCGGCGGCCTGGGCCGTGGCCGCGTTCTGCTGGGCGGTCGCGGCGGCGGCGGTGGCCTGGGCGATCAGGCCCTTGACGTCGGCGACGTGGACGGCGGTGAGCCGGTCGCGCTGCTGGGCGGTGTACTGGCCCCGGGCCACGAAGGTGCGCAGGTCCTGGACGGGGCCTTCGAGGGCGACCTTGGCCGCGGCCTTGAGCTCGGGCTCGGTGTCCTGGGCGTCCTCCAGCCGGACGGCGGTCAGCCGGTCGTCGGCGGCCTGGGCGTCGGCCAGTCCCTTGCCGAGGAAGTCCCGCAGCGCGGCCGGGGTGTTGGTCCGCAGCGCGGCGTCGGCGGCGGCCTTGACGGCGGGGCCGGCGTTGTCGCTGATGCGGGTGATCGTCAGCCGGTTGTCAGGAGCGGCAGCCTCTGCCTGACCGCTGGTCAGGAACGTGCCGACCTGGGCGGCGTTGCCCTGGAGCGCGGTGTAGGCGGCGGTACGGACCGCGTCGCTCTCCGAGTCCGTGTAGACCTGAGTGGCACGGTCGCGCGCGTCGTGCTCCTCCGCCTGCTTGCGACCGGCCTTCAGGTAGGAGAAGACCGCGTTGTCGTTGCCGGTGAGGGCGGCCTCGGCCGCTGCTTCTCCCCAGGTGCCGGAGATCTTGCGGGAGACGAGGGCGAGCTTGCGGCCGTCGGTGGCGACCTGCGCGGGCGTGGCGCCGGGCTGGTCGGTCAGCTGGGCGAGGCGGTCGGCCTCGGCCTTCGCCTGCTGGACCTCCTGGGCCGCCTGGTTGGTCTGCGCCTGCTTGTCCGCCTCGTCCGCCTTGGCCTTGCGGGCCTTCTCCACAGCCGCCGCGGTGCGGTTGGCCAGGTCCTCCGCCTCGGTGCGACGGGTCAGGTCCTGGACGGCGTTGGCCTTGTCGACCGCGGTCTGGGCGTCCGTGGCGAAGCCGGAGGCGGCGTTCGCGTGGTCGGTGGCCTCCTGCGCGGCGTTGGCGCTCTGGCCGGCGTGGTCGGCGGCGTCCCGCGCGGCCTGGGCCGCGGCCGCGGCGTGGGAGGCGGCGGACGCCAGCAGCGTCTTGGCGGCCTCGGCCTGTGCGGCGGCCTCGCCGGCCAGCTGCTGGGAGGCGGCGGCGGCACGGCCGGCCTCGGCGGCCGCACGACGCGTCGCCGCCGCGGCCTGCTTGGCCTTCGCCGACTGCCCGCCCGCGCTGTCCGCGTAGGCACCGGCCTGCTCGGCCGAACCCGCCGCGGAATCCGCGTTGCCCTTGGCGCTCAGCGCGGCACCCGCCGCGTCCTTGCTGCTCTTGGCGGCCTCGTTCGCCTTCACCAGCGTGGCGTTCGCATCCGCGGCGATCTTCGCCGCGGCGTCGGCGGCGTCCGCCGCCACCCGTGCCTCGTGCGCCTTGGTCGCGTCACCGGCCGCCGCGGCAGCCGCCGTCCGCGCGTTCGCCGCGGCGCGCTGGGCCCCGGCCGCCGCGGCGGCCGCGTTGGACGCCGCGTAGGCGGCCGCGCGCGCACCCGCGTTGGCCGCGCGGGCGGCAGCCATCGCCGTCTTCGCCGCGGCACCCGCGCGGTCGGCCGCACTGGCGGCGTCGTTCGCGGCGGCGGTGGCCTTGGCCGCGTCGTTGCCGGCCTGCTGGGTCTCGGACGCGGCCCGCGCGGCGGCCTCCATGGCCTTCTGCGCCTCGTGGACCGCCGTGTCCTTGGCCTCGATGGCCGCGGCCGTCTCCTGGGCCGCCTGGGCGCTCGCGTCCTTCGCCTGCTGCGCCAGCTGCGCGATGCTCGCGCGCTCCTGGTCACGGCTCTGCGCGATGTACCGGCCGACGGCGAGGAAGTCGCGCACGTCCTGGATCGTGCCGTTCAGCGCGAGACGCGCCGCGGCCTGGACGTTGGGGCCACCGGAGCTGAGGATCTGGACCAGCTTGACCCGGTCGTCGGCGTCCTTCGCCGGGAACTGGCCCTCGGTCAGGAAGCGCTGCAGGTCGTCACTGGTGTTGCTGCGCAGCGCGGCGTCGCCCGCGGCCTGGAGACTCCGTCCGGCGCCCATCGCGGGGTCGGTGATCCGGGTGATCCACAGCCGTCGGTCCGCGTCGAGCGCCGCCTGCCAGCCGCCCTCCAGGAAGGCGCGTCGGTCCGCGGCCGTCCCGTCGATGGCCTTGTCGGCGGCCTCGCGGACCTTCGGCCCGCCCACGCTGGAGATCTGGGTGGCGGTGAGCAGGTCGTCCGCGTTCTGCGCCGCGGCGAACTCGGTGTCCAGGAAGCGCTTCACGTCCTGGTCGGAGCCCGCGAGCGCGGTCTCCGCGAGTGCGTGGAGCCGGGGGCCGCTGTTGAGCCACGCCTGAACGGCGCGTTGGCGGTCGCTCGGCTGGACCTCTCCGCCGACCGTCGCCGCGGCGGCGCTCGGCACGCCGGCCCCGACCAGCCCGGCCGTGAGGGCCAGTGGCAGCAGCCCCAGGGAGAGCCTGCCCAACAGCGGCGGCCCTCCCCTCCCTCGCCGTCGTGAGCGGGATATCGATTGACGCACGGGAAACCTCCACTGTCGACATCGGCCGAATCCGGCCGCAGCAGATCCCCACGATAAATGACGGTCCAACAGAATGCTCACGAAGTCAAAGAGTTGAAGAGAGGTCAAGGCGTCAAAGTGCCTCAGTGGGTTCATAATTCGGCAAAGGTGTCGCACCGTCAGTATGTGATCAAATGCATTCCAAATCGTGACAAGCTGCCTGCCTGAGCTGCAAAAAGGGTCTTGGCGCGGGCTCAGTTGATCTGGTTCGATGGGGCGGTTTCCGCCGATGGTCACGGGGGTGGTCAAGTGGCCTTCAACCCTTGCTCCCGCCATTCATGACGCTTCATCGCATCATGTCGGTTCGCCTGCCATCCGGGGTCTTCGTCCCATTCCGGCGATCTGTCGACCAGGGCAACATCAAACGAACGAAGAGGAATACTCATGGCAAAGCGCATGTCCCGATGGATCGTTGGTGGCGCCGTCGCCGCGGCCGCCACGCTCGGCGTCACGGCGATCGCCTCCGCCGACGGCACCCCGGCGGACAACTCGGCCGCGCCGGTGGCCGTCGAGGACTTCGTCCACCCCGGCCCGGCCCCGTAC